>NZ_JBFTSL010000012.1:0-143175 GCF_056400005.1 Arthrobacter sp. 01L42
GGCCCCACCGACATCTCCCCGGTCGGGTTCGCCGCGCAGCTGCACGTGGGCCTGGCGATCCACAACTACGGCATCCAGGAATACATGCAGCACTCGGATGCGACCAACGAGGTCTTCGAACAATCCATGACCTTCGTCGACGGCTACCTCCACCCGGGCGACAAGCCCGGCATCGGCGTCGAATTCAACGAAGAAGCCGCCGCCGCGTTCCCCTACCAGCAGGCCTACCTGCCCTACAACCGCCTCGTCGACGGCACCGTCCATGACTGGTGAGCTGAAGTCCGCCGGTCCCGCCCACATTGTCGTCATGGGCGTGACCAGTTGCGGCAAAAGCACCGTGGGCGCGGCCATCGCCGGCCGCCTGGGGGCGGAATTCCTCGACGGCGACTCGCTGCACCCGCAGTCGAACATCGACAAGATGGCCTCGGGTACCCCGCTGGACGACGACGACCGGGCACCCTGGCTGGCCGAGGTCGGCAGGCGCTTCGCGGCGTCGGACTCCGGCCTGGTCATCGCGTGCAGCGCGCTCAAGCGTTCCTACCGCGACATCATCCGCAGCGGGGACTCCTCCGTGGTGTTCGTGCACCTGCACGGGACCCGGGAACTGCTCGGCAGCCGCATGGCAGCGCGTCCGGGCCATTTCATGCCGCTCTCGCTGCTGGATTCGCAGCTCGAAACCCTGGAAGAACTCCAAACGGATGAAGCGAGTGTTGTAGTGGATATCGCCACGCCAGTGAACCAGATCGTTGACGACACTGTTGCGGCCCTTGACGGGCTGCAGGGCGGAGCCACCCGGTTCCTGGTGGACCTGAAGGCCGCGCCGTTCAACCTCGACGATGCCGCGATTGCGTGGGTGGAGTCCACCATCGGCTCCATGTCGGACGAGGAAAAGATCGGGCAGCTGTTCATCAACCACAACAACGACTACTCCCCGGAATACCTCGACGGTGTCCTGGAGCAGTATCACGTGGGCGGTATGCGGTACCGGCCGGGGCCGTCGGCCGAGGTGCAGGAGCACATCCGGTACGCGCAGTCCAAGACACGGGTGCCGCTGCTGATCGCATCGAACCCGGAAATGGGCGGCGCCGGCAGTTGCGACGACGGGACGTTCGTCTCGACCCACCTGCAGGCGGGCTCGCACCCGGACAAGGGCATCGCCCGCCAGATGGGGCGCGTTGCCGGGGTGGAGACCGCCGCGCTGGGCTGCAACTGGGCCTTCGCGCCGATCGTGGACATCCACTACAACTGGCGCAACACCGTCATCTCCACCCGGGCTTTCGGCAACACCCCGGAAATCGTGGTGGAGCGGGCGAAGGAGTACTTCGACGGCATCAGCGAATCGCCCACCGTGTGCGCCATGAAGCACTTCCCCGGTGACGGCCTGGACGAGCGGGACCAGCACGTGGTCACGTCCTACAACACGTTCGGCTACGAGCAGTGGAACGCGACCTACGGGCACGTGTACCGGGAGATGATCGGCCACGGCGTGCAGTCCATCATGGTCGGGCACATCGGTGCACCGGACTTGTCACGGCATTTCCGTCCGGGCCTCGCGGCGGAGGACATCCTGCCCGCGACCCTGGCGCCGGAACTCCTCCAGGACCTGCTGCGCGGCGAGCTCGGCTTCAACGGGCTGATCCTGACCGATGCGTCCCAGATGATCGGCCTCACCCAGGCCATGAAGCGCAGCGAGCTCGTCCCGGCCACCATTGCGGCCGGGTGCGACATGTTCCTGTTCTTCCGGAACCCGGCCGAGGACTTCGGGTACATGCTGGACGGCTACAAGTCCGGGGTCATCACCGAAGCGCGGCTGCATGACGCGCTGCGCCGGATCCTGGCCCTCAAGGCCTCGCTCGGACTGCACCTGAAGTCCCGAGGGATGCTGGTTCCGCCGGCGGAGGCGCTGGCCCGGATCGGCAGCGAAGCGCACCTGGCCATCGCCGCCGAAATTGCGGACAAGACCGTCACCCTGGTGAAGGACACTGCGCAGAACCTGCCCATCACTCCGCGGACGCACAAGCGGATCCGGCTGTACGGCATTTCCGGCGGCTCGGACTTCACCATGGCGGATCCCCTGGCCTACCTCGATGTGGTGGCCGAGGAACTGGAGCGAGCTGGTTTTGAGGTGCACCTCTTCAAGACGGCGGCGCAGCGCAAGGCGGCAGGGGAGGAAGGCGTGAACTTCATGTCCGTCATCTCCGAGGAAGCCACCGGGGACTACGCGGACAAATATGACGCCGCGTTCGTGTTTGCCAATGTGAAGGGCTTCGCGCAGGAGGCGGCGATCCGGATCAAGTGGTCCACGCCGATGGCCGCCGAGATCCCGTGGTACACCACCGAGGTCCCCACGGTGTTCGTCTCGCTCAACCAGCCGAACCACCTCATTGACGTGCCGATGGTCAAGACCGCCATCCACGCCCACGCGGGCACGCCGGCAGCCATCCGGGCCGCCATCGAGAAGATCCAGGGCAAGTCGGAGTTCCAGGGCACGTTCAACGAGAACGTCTTCTGCGACTCCTTCGACACCCGGCTCTGAGCCACGCTGCGTTCTTGACCTGACGCGGCGCAAAATACCCTGCGCTACGAGGATTCCCGTAGCGCAGGGTATTTTGCTCCGCGAAAGCCCGAAACCGGCGCGAAACCCCCTCCCGCGGCACCCCGCGCAGGCGTAGCGTGGGGCCATGGAGAAGACCGGATGCGCGGTGGTGGGCGGTGGACCTGCGGGGATGATGCTGGGCTTGCTCCTGGCACGGGCCGGGGTGCGGGTGACGGTGTTGGAGAAGCACGCCGATTTTCTGCGCGACTTCCGCGGCGACACGGTGCACCCGTCCACGATCCGGCTCATTGACGAACTCGGACTCGGCCGGGAGTTTCGCCGGTTGCCGCAGAGCCGCCTGAAGAATGTCGTTTTCCCGGTCCCGGGCGGGGCGCCCGTGACCATGGGCGACTTTGACGCCCTGCCGCCGCCTTACAACTACATTGCCATGATGCCGCAGTGGGATTTCCTGAGCTTCCTCGCCGAGGCCGCAGCCCAGGAGCCGGGGTTTACGCTGCTCATGAGCCACACCGCCACGGGCGTGGTCCGCAACGGAGGCCGTGTCCGCGGAGTCCGCTTCCGGACCGCCGACGGCACACAGGACGAGCTCCTGGCGGACCTGGTGGTTGCCACGGACGGCCGCCATTCCGCGCTGCGCACCGCGGCCGGGCTGGCGCCAAAGGAGTTCCCGGTGCCCTTCGACACGTGGTGGTTCCGGCTGCCCCGCTATCCCTCCGAAACGGGTGAGGTGGCCGGGCTCGTGCCGGCGTTCGGCCCCGGCGAGGCGCTGCTGGCCCTGTTCCGCAACGACTACTACCAAATGGGCTACCTCGCCGCCAAGGGCGCCGACGCCCGGATCCGCGCGGAAGGCGTCGAGGGCTTCCGACGGCGGGTGGCGGCTCTCCGCCCGGATCTTGCGGACCGGGTTGACGCCATCGAATCCCTTGATGACCTCCACTGGCTCGACGTGCGGCTGAACCGGCTGCACTCGTGGCACATCAACGGGCTGCTGTTCATCGGGGACGCCGCGCACGCGATGTCCCCGGCCGGCGGCGTCGGAATCAACCTCGCCATCCAGGACGCGGCCGCCGCCGCCGAGTACCTTGCCCCCGCACTGCTCCGGGGCAGGGTGACCACGGCAGACCTGGAGAAAGTCGAGCGGCGGCGCCGGCTGCCCACCGTCATTGTGCAGAGCGTCCAACGGCTCATGCAGAGGGCAGTCTTCGGCCCGATCCTGACCGGGAAGCGGTCGAAGGCTCCGGCCGCGGCATTGTTTTTTGCCCGGCACGTTCCGGTGTTCCGCACCATCATTCCCCGCTTCATCGCCTTTGGCCCGCGCCCCGAGCACGCACCGGCCTTCGCGCGGCGGGCCGAACCCCAGCCGCAGCCCTAACCGACGCGGTTAGCCGTGCGCCGTGAGGTAGCCGATCAGGCCCTTGACGGTAGCCACCGCCGAGTAGTCGCGCTCCGGAATGTCCACGCCGGTGGCCGCGTCGATCGTTTCCACGAGCCGCAGGAAATCAAGCGAATCGAGTTCCAAATCCTGGCGCAGCCGGGCGTTCTCGTCGACGTCGTCGAGTTCGACGTCAGGGGCCACCGCGCCGATCGCGGCGTGCACCGCCGCGCGGGCGTCCTGTTCGTTCATGGTTCCTCCGGTTTCCTGGCTTTGGGTGTCACAGGTGCTCCGGTTCCTGCAACAGCTCGTTGATCCGGGCGAGGTAACGGGCGCCGCGCAGGCCGTCGCTGACCCGGTGGTCCGCGGAGAGCGTAGCGATGGCGGCATGCCGGACCCCAAGGAGCCCGTCCTGGGCCCAGGGCTGTTCCATCACCCGGCCGAAGCCCACCATGGCCACCTGGGGCGGATAGATCACGCCGTAGACACTGTCTACGCCGAGGTCTCCGAGGTTGGTCACGGTCAAGGTTGGATCGGCCATTTCGGCGCGCTGGAGACGCCCCGCACGTGCCCGGCTGACAAGATCCCGCAGCTGCTCCATGAGCACGTCCAGGGGCAGGGTGTCGGCGTCGTGGATTGCCGGGGCCACCAGACCGCCTTGGCGCAGGGCCACCGCGACGCCCAGGTGCACTGCCGCACTGGGACGGAAACCGCCGTCAACGTAGAAGCCGTTGACCTCGGGGACGTCCCGTGCCGCCAGAGCCGCGGCTTTTAGCAGGAGCGCCGACGGCACCAGCCGGCCGGCGACGGGCCGGTGCGCATTGACCGACTGCATCCACCCGACGGCGGTGCGCAGATCCAGCGTGGTGCTGAGGTAGTAGTGCGGGATGGTCTGCTTCGAGCGCGTCATCAGGGCGCCGATGGCCCGACGCAGGCTGGCCACGCGCTCGCGGGCTTCCGACGTCGGCCTCCCTCTAGCTGGTGTCTCCGGCGCTTCCAGTACGGCCGCGACGCGTTCCGGAGCTGGGGGTTCCGTCGCGGATGCAACCCGACCGGGCTCCGGGGGACCCGGCGTTGGAACTCTGGCTGCTGCGCGCTGCACGTCGGCCACCGTCACGGCGCCGTCCGGGCCGGTGCCGGTCACGGTGGAAAGCCCGATCCCGAGTTCCGCGGCGAGCCGCCGCGCCCGCGGCGACGAACGCACCCTGCCCGTCCCGCCGGTCCGGGCCGCCACCGCGTGTTCGACGTCGGCGCGGGTGATGGCCCCGTCCTTGCCGGTGCCCTGGATCCTGCCGGTGTCCACGCCCAGCCGGTGCGCCAGGTGCCGCACGGGAGGGGCGATCGGGGGACCCGCCGTCGGCCCGACCGGCTCAGGGGGCCGCGGCGTGAGAGCAGCGGGTTTCGACGGCGCCCCCGCCGGGGGAGCCGCACGAACTGGAGCCCCGACCTCGGCAGGGGTCTGGGTGATCACGGCCAGCGGGGTTCCCACCGGAACGGTTTCGCCGATGCCCACCAGGAGGTCCGCCACGACGCCTTCCTGGAAGGACTCCACGTCCATGACCGTCTTGTCCGTGTCCACGACCGCCACGAGATCGCCGCGGCGCACATAGTCACCGCGCTTGACCAGCCATTCGACGATCTTGCCGTGCTCCATGTCGGCCCCGAGCGAGGGCATCAGGAAGTCACCCACCGGCGCCTACTGTTGCTTTGGCCGCGGCCACGATCCGTTCCGCGGACGGCAGGGCGGCGAGTTCCAGGTGCTTGGCATAGGGGATCGGCACCTCGGCGCTGCAGACCCTGGCCACCGGCGCATCGAGGTCGAAAAACGCCTGCTCGGTGATCCGCGCACTCACCTCGGCCGACAGGCTGCCGCTGCGCCAGCCTTCATCGACCACGACGGCCCGGTGCGTCCTGGTCACGGAGGAGAGGATGGCGGCGTCGTCGAGCGGGCGGAGCGTGCGCAGGTCCAGGACCTCGGCGTCGATCCCTTCGGCGGCGAGCTGTTCCGCGGCGTCGAGCACCACGGGCAGGGTCCCGCCGTAGGTGATCAGCGAGATGTCGTTGCCGGTGCGCCGGATGGCTGCCGTGCCGATGTCCACCGGGCCGGCGTCGTCGGCCAGTTCCCCGGGGACGTTGTACAGCGAGCCGTGCTCGAAGATCAGCACGGGGTCCGGGTCCTGCAGCGCCGTCCAGAGCATGCCGCGGGCGTCTTCGAGGGTGGCCGGGGCCAGGATCCGCAGCCCCGGGATGTGCGCGTACCAGCCTTCGAGGCTGTGCGAGTGCTGGGCGCCGAGCTGGCGCCCCGCACCGGTGGTCATACGGATCACGAGCGGGACGTGGAACTGCCCGCCGGACATGTGCAGCAAGGTGGCGGCATTATTCACGATCTGGTCGAGCGCCAGGAGGCTGAAGTTGACGGTCATGATTTCCACGATCGGGCGCATGCCGCCCAGGGCCGCGCCGATCCCGGCACCGACGAACCCGGATTCCGAGAGCGGGGTGTCGCGGATCCGGTCCGGGCCGAACTCCTCCAGCAGGCCCAGGCTGACCGCGAACGAGCCGCCATAGGCGCCCACGTCCTCGCCCATCAGGAATACGCGTTCGTCGCGGATCATGGCGTCGCGGATGCCCGCCCGTAGCGCCTCTCGGTAGCTCGATTTCATGGCGTGCCTCCGGCCTTCCCGGCAGGCTGCCCGGCTGTGCCCGCGCCAGTGGCTGTGCCCGCGCCGTCTTCGGCGCCGCGCTCGCTGTAGACAAAGCGGGTCAGTTCCTCCACCGGTTCCGGGGTTCCGGCCTCGGCGAACTCGACGGCGGCAGCGATCTCCGCCTGCGCGTCCGCCTGCAGCTGCTCCCACTCGGCGGCCGAGAGGTGGCCCGCGGACTCCAGCGCGGTCCGCAGCAGCGTGATCGGGTCCCGTTCCATCCACCGCGCCACCTCCTCCTTCGTCCGGTAGCGTTCGGGATCGAACATCGAGTGGGCCCGGAAACGGTAGGTCCGCAGCTCCAGGAAGTGCGGACCGCCTCCGGAGCGGACGGCATCCACCGCGCGGCGTGCACCCTCCTCGACGGCCAGGACGTCCATGCCGTCCACGGCCCACGCGGGGATCTCGTAGCCGGCAGCCTTGAGGGCGATGTCCGTCTGCGATTCGGAACGGGCCAGGGCGGTACCCATGGCATAGAGGTTGTTCTCGCAGCAGAACAGCACGGGCAGCTGCCACAGGGCCGCCAGATTCAGGCTCTCGTGGAATGCGCCTTCGGCCACCGCACCTTCGCCGAAGAAGCACACCGTGACATTGGAGCGCCCCGCCATCTTGTCGGCCAGTGCCAGGCCGACGGCGAGAGGTAGGCCCCCGGCGACTATCGCGTTGCCGCCGAAGAAGCGGGTGGGGGCATCGAACAGGTGCATTGACCCGCCCCGGCCACGGCAGCACCCCTCAACGTAGCCGTACATTTCGGCGAGGATCGCCTCGGCCGAGACGCCCCGCAACAGCGCGTGCCCGTGCTCCCGGTACGTCGCGACGACGGCGTCCTCCGGTCCCAATGAC
The DNA here is from genome assembly GCF_056400005.1 of Arthrobacter sp. 01L42. Lineage (NCBI taxonomy): Bacteria > Bacillati > Actinomycetota > Actinomycetes > Micrococcales > Micrococcaceae > Arthrobacter > Arthrobacter sp. 01L42. The sequence goes on from NZ_JBFTSL010000012.1 coordinate 7,475, forward strand.
GCCAGGACGCCGGCGGCGACAGCCTCCTCGCCAATGTACACGTGCAGGAAGCCGCGGATCTTGGCTGCACTGTACAGCTCGACGCATTTCTCTTCGAGCTGGCGGACGCGCAACATCTGCAGCAGCAGGTGCTGGCCGTGGGCCGCGTCCAAAGGGCCTCCGCGTGGGCTCGCTGTACCGGTCATTTCGGTGCCTGTTCGGTGCTGGCCGGCTCTATGCGGGCCGGGTTTGGCGGAACCGGGGGCGTCTCGATGGTGGAGGTGTCGCCCTCGGGCAGGCCGAGCTCGCGGGCCTTGAGCAGGCGCCGGAGGATCTTCCCGCTGCGGGTCTTGGGCAGTGCGGCGGTGAAGTCAAGCAGCCGCGGCGCAACGGCGGGGCCCAGCCGCTTGCGGGCGAAGCCGATGATGTCCAGGGCCAGCTCCCCGGACGGTTCCCAGCCGGTCCGGAGTTCAACGAAGGCCTTGACCACCTCGCCGGCCACCGGGTCCGGGACCCCGATCACGCCGGCCTCGGCGACGGCCGGGTGCTCCATGAGGGAACTCTCCACCTCGAACGGGCCGATCAGGTGCCCCGACGACTTGATGACGTCGTCGCCCCGGCCCACAAACCAGTAGTAGCCGTCGGCGTCGCGTTTGGCGAGATCCCCGGTCAGGTACCAGCCCCCGGCGAAGCAGCGGCGGTAGCGCTCCTCTTCGTGCAGATAGCCGCGGAACATGGAGGGCCAGCCGGGCCGGAGGGCCAGTTCCCCCATGGAGTCGGGGTCCGTGACCAGCACCGCTTCGCCGTCGCGGATGACGGGCTTGCCGTCCGCATCCCGGGCCACGACGGCGGCCTCGACGCCGGGCAATGGACGGCCCATCGAGCCGGGCCGGATCTCGGTGGCGGCGTAGTTCGAGATCATGATGCCGCCTGTTTCGGTCTGCCACCAGTTGTCGTGCACCGGCTGGCCGAAGGCCTCCTGCCCCCACACCACAACCTCCGGGTTGAGCGGCTCGCCGACGCTGGCGACGAAGCGCAAGGCGGAGAGGTCGTGTCCTGCGGCGCGGTCGGCTCCGGCCTTCATGAGCATGCGCAAGGCCGTCGGGGCTGTGTACCAGACCGTGACTCCTTGCTCGGCGAGGATCCGGTACCACCGGTCGGCGTCCATTTCCTCCTCGTCCACGATGGCCGTCACGCCGTGGCTCAGGGGCGCGATCACGCCGTACGAGGTGCCCGTGACCCAGCCCGGGTCGGCCGTGCACCAGTAGACGTCTCCGGGTTGCAGGTCCAGGGCGAAGGTTCCGGTCGCGTGGTGGGCGGTCACGGCGTCGTGCACGTGTATCGCGCCCTTGGGAGTGCCGGTGGTGCCGGACGTGAAGTGCAGCAGGGCCATGTCCTCCGGCTGGGTGGCCGCGATCTCCCCGTCCGGCGGGGCTTGGCGCATGAGGGCGGCCAGGTCGAGGGTTCCGGGCTCGGGATCGCCGTCGGCGTCGATAAGCAGGACGTGGCGCAACTCCGGGAGCTGCCCGCGCAGCTGGACGATCTTCTTGCGGTACAGCGCCCGCGTGGTGACCAGCGCCCGGCCGGAGCCCAGTGTGAGGCGCTGCCGCACCGGCTCGGGACCGAAAGCGGAGAACAGCGGGCAGAACACGCTCGCGTTCTTGAACGTGCCGAGCACCGCGATGTACAGGGCGGGGCCGCGGCCGGTGAGGGAGAAGACCCGTTCCCCGCGGCCGACGCCAAGGCTGCGCAGGACGCCGGCGAAGCGGCTGGTCTGTTCGGCGAGTTCGGCGTAGCTCAAGGAGTGGGTGCTGCCATCGGCCCGGACGAACCGCAAGGCCTCACGTCCTGCCGTGCTGCCGGCCGCGTGCCGGTCCACTGCTTCGTAGGCGATGTTGAGGCCGCGGCCACCGGGGAGTCCGGATAGGGCTCGCCGGGCCTCATCCCAGGTGAAGGCCGCGCACGCCGCGTCATAATCCACCAGGTTCGGCCGGACCCGGAAACTGCCGATGTCTTTGGTGATCGCAGGCCAGCGGATGGATGGTTCGGTTCCTGCCGTCATGGTTCCATCCGACTCCCGTGTGCCGGTGCCGCCCAGAGCAAAAGGTCCCGGACCGACGTGCAAGACCCCGGCTGGGAATCCGCGGCGGACCAGCCACTAAACTGGGAGCCATGACTGCCACCCGTGACTTCGCAGCCGACGCTGCCGCTGCCCGTGCCCGACTGCTGGAACTGATCAAGGAACTGGCCGTAGTCCGCGGCAAGGTCATCCTCTCCAGCGGCGCCGAGGCCGACTACTACATCGACCTGCGCCGCATCACCCTGCACCACGAGGCGTCCAAACTCGTCGGGCAGGTCATGCTCTCGCTGATGGAGGACGCCGGGATCGATTTCGAGTGCGCCGGGGGACTCACCATGGGGGCGGACCCGGTGGGCACGGCCGTCATGCATGCCGCCGTCGACGCCGGCCGCCCGGTGGACGCGTTCGTCGTCCGCAAGGCGCAGAAGTCCTACGGCATGGGACGCCAGGTGGAAGGCCCCTCGGTCGAGGGCCGCAAGGTCCTGGTCCTGGAGGACACCTCAACAACCGGCGGGTCCGCGCTGACCGCCGTCGAAGGCGTCCGCAAGGCCGGCGGCAACGTGGTGGCCGTCGCCGTGATCGTGGACCGCGACACCGGAGCCAAGGAAAAGATCGAGGCCGAAGCCGGCGTTCCGTACCTCTTCGCCTTCGGCAAGGACGAACTGGGCCTCAACTAGCGTTTCTCCCTCAGCTGACGCGGGTGGACGGTGCCTAGGGGGTGACTTATCATTTCTTAAATACCCCCCGTCCGTACCCGCATCTGGAGAAACGCGACATGCTCCCGCCCCCTGAAGACTTGACCGCTGACTCCGTCAACACTGTCGACCAGATCCAGAACCTGATCCTGGACAGCGCGGACTTCGAAGTGTTCCTGAACGAGCTCGCGCGTTTTTCCGCGCACCAGGTGGCCGGCTCCGGCGACGACGCGCTGTGCGGAATCACCCTGCTCCGGGACCGTAAGGCCGCCACGATCGGGTGGAGCAGCGACTCCGCCCGCGAAGTGGACGAGATCCAGTACTCACTGTCCCAGGGCCCCTGCCTGACCGCCGCCAAGGAGGAACGGGAAGTCTACGTCCCGGACCTCTTCGACGAGGACCGCTGGGGCCCTGACTACGCCTCCGCCGTCGCCTCGCACGGCCTGCGCTCGGTGTTGTCGGTGCCTTTCCACCTCCAGGGCGAAGCCCAGGCGGCCCTGAACTTGTACTCCGATGTCCCGCACAAGTTCGACGGCGACGTCGCGGTCCGGGCCCGCGGGTACACCCGTGAAATCTCCCAGGCGCTGCGGCTGGCAGTCCGCTTCTCACTGCACACGGACAGCGCCACGAACCTGCGCGCCACGCTCGAATCCCGGACCGTGATCGACATGGCCATCGGGATCGTCATGGCCCAGAACCGTTGCGACCAGGAAACCGCGGTCCGGATCCTCACCGATGCCTCCAGCAACGGCAACGTCAAACTCCGCGACATCGCCGCCTCACTGGTGCAATCTGTCGGCGGAACGGCTACCAGGACGCACTACGAAGAGCCGAACCGGCGGCAGGCTGGCTGAACCGGCAGCGGCCTATGACTTGTGTGCGACCACAAGCGCGGATACGCTGAATGAGGTTGAGCCGTCGGCCATAGACATCCTTATTTGGAGTACCTATGGACCAAACACTGCAAGCCCACGTCAAACTCGATGTCGTTTCCGACGTCGTCCGGATTAGTGTCCGGGGGAGCCTCACACAAGCCTCCCGCCCCTCCCTGATGCAAATTATCCAGCGCATCCGCCGCATGGGGATCATCTCGCATATCCGCGTCGACCTCGGCCTGGCCGCATTCGTGGAATCAGCGGCGCTGGCCGGCCTGCGCAACGACCTCAACGCAATCGACGGCGGGGCCTCCGGCTCGGAGGTCGCCGGCATGCCGGCTCCCGGTGGAGTCTCCCTGGAACTGACCGCGCACCGCGACGATTCCGCTGCATTGCCACCTCTGGACATGGCCGGGGAATTTACGGCCTCGATCGATCCCTCAGGCACCCGGAAGCTGAACCGGTTCTCCGACGACGAACTCTTCGCCGCGAGCGACTCTGTGTTCGGCCTTCTCGATGATCCCGCTGACATGGCCCGCTCGGAACTCCTGGCGACCTATGACGAGATCGGCATGGAAATCAGCCGCCGCGAGGTCGGCCGCGAGCCCGAACCCGCGTAACCGGCAACGGCGCTTCAACGGCGTGCCAGCGGCGCCAACCGCGCCAGCGGCCCGCCAACCGCGCTTCCACGCTGAGCTTCGGGACCGCTGTATGGTCCGGTTTCTCATCCCCGCCGAAGCGTGGATACGGTAGAGATGTGCCGGCCGAGATGGATCCGAACCATCCGCGAGGCCCCGGTGCTTCCGAGGCCCGCATGCTCCGCCGCGCCGTCGAGCTTAAACGGGTTTCCCGGCGATCGTTCCTGATCGGCGCAGGGTCCGCGTCGCTGCTGGCGGCGGACATGCTGTTCACTCAGCGCGTGCAGGCCGAGCGGCGTGTCAGCCGGATCCTCGAAGTACCTGATGACGTTGCCGAACGGTATTACCCCCACGCCAGCTGGATCCTGTTCCCCGGCTACAAAACGAGCTGGGAAGAAGCCCTGTGGATCCTGAACGCGCTGCGCGGCTCCCTGAACAAGAGGGGCCAGCTCGCCGCCGTCGGGTATTCCAACGAAGGCCTGGACATCGACGAGGTGGTCATCGCCGTGATCGAGCACGTCCGCGCCCACAATCTCACCACCCTCTACTTCTACGGCCATAGTTTTGGCGGCATGGTGGCAACCCAGGTAGCGGCCCGGCTGCGCGAACTGCACGGCGTCGAAGTGGCGTTCATCCTGCTCGACTCCAGCCCGGCGAGCCGGCACGACGTGCTGGACCAGAGCTGGTTCGAGGGCGTGGTGCTGCTCTACGAAAGCGGGTTCCGCTTCCCCACAGTGCTGCGCGGCGGCTATGAGCTCGGCGAGAGGATGCTGCACAAGAATGAACGCAGTTGGGGCCAGGTGGTGGACCAGACACTGGAACAGCTGTCCCCGATCGCACCGTCCAGCGTGCTGATCCAGTCCGAATCCGCCTTCATCTTCCACTTTGAGGCCAGCCGTTTCGTCGGGAAGCTGGGCGAAACGAAGATGGCGTTCGTCGGCAACCCCCGGGACAAGACGGTGGATTACGAGACCGCCCGGGACACCTGGTCACTGTCCTTCAAAACCAACATGGTCTCGGATGACCTGCGCACCGACGGGGCGAGGCCGGAGCACGCGAGCCCTGGCTGGAGCCCGTTCATCTACCGGCCCATCATCGAAAAACTCCAGGACGACCTCTTCCCGCTGCCGGGCGGCGGCGGGAAGAAGACCGCGTTCTGAGGTATCGCGTTCTGGGGTGTTGCTCAGATCTGGTTCTTGAGGTCCGCCACGGAATTCAGGATCTGGTTCGGCCGGAACGGATACGCGGCGATATCGTCCCGGTGGGTGATGCCGCTGAGCACCAGCACCGTGTGCAGGCCCGCCTCCATGCCGGCGATGATGTCGGTGTCCATGCGGTCGCCGATCATGGCCGTGGTTTCCGAGTGCGCGTCGATCTGGTTCATCGCCGACCGGAACATCATCGGGTTGGGCTTGCCCACAATGTACGGTTCGCGCCCCGTGGCCTTGGTGATGAGGGCGGCGATGGCCCCGGTGGCAGGCATGGGTCCGTCCTTCGAGGGCCCGGTGGCGTCCGGGTTGGTGGCGATGAAACGCGCGCCGGCGAGGATCAGGCGGATGGCCATGGTGATGGCTTCAAACGAATAGGTGCGGGTCTCGCCGAGCACCACGAAGTCGGGGTTCTGGTCGGTGAGGATGAAGCCGGCCTCGTGGAGCGCCGTCGTGAGTCCTGCTTCGCCGATCGTGTAGGCGCGGTTCCCCGACTCCGAACCGCGGACCTGGTCCTTGAGGAACTGGGCCGTGGCCAGGGCCGAGGTCCAGATGTTCTCCTCCGGGATTTCCAGCCCGGAAGAGCTCAGCCGGGCCGCGAGGTCCCGGGGCGTGAAGATCGAGTTGTTGGTCAGCACGAGGAACCGCTTGGAGGTGTCCACCCAGCGCTGGATCAGCTCCGCCGCGCCCGGGATGGGCTGGTTCTCGTGGACCAGCACGCCGTCCATGTCCGTGAGCCAGCACTCGATTTCCTGGCCGCTGCGGTACATCGAGGCGTACGAACGGCCCTCGTCTGAATCGGTACCATGCTCTTCGCGCTGATCTGCCATGCTGTCCTCCGCCTAAGTGTGCCGCTTCCTGTCACCCAGTCTAATGTTGAGGCGTGACTGAACCCGAGATCCCCGCCCCGTCCCTCCCCGCCGCAGAGGAAGGGCCGGAACCGAAGGCGGAGGTCGGCGTCGGACCCTGGGAAGGCGAACTTCCCCAGGGCGGGCACTGGGACCCGGACCTGCTGGCGGACGGCGACCGGCGCAACGTGGTGGACAAATACCGCTACTGGAAGCACGAGGCGATCGTGGCCGACCTGGACTCCAAGCGGCACAACTTCCACATCGCGATCGAGAACTGGCAGCACGACCTCAACATCGGCACCGTGGTCCGGACCGCCAACGCGTTCCTCGCCAAGGAAGTCCACATCATCGGACGACGCCGGTGGAACCGCCGCGGGGCCATGGTCACCGACCGCTACCAGCACGTCCGCCACCACCCCACCGTTGAGGACTTCGTGGCCTGGGCGCAGGGGGAGGGGCTGGCGATCATCGGGATCGACATCTTCCCGGACTCGGTGCCGCTGGAGACCTACGAACTGCCCAAGGACTGCGTCCTGGTGTTCGGCCAGGAAGGCCCGGGCCTGACCCCTGAAGTCCACGAAGCGGCGCTGGACACCCTGTCGATCGAGCAGTTCGGCTCCACCCGTTCCATCAACGCAGCCTCCGCCGCCGCGATCGCGATGCACGCCTGGATCCGCCGCCACGTGTTCGGCCAGCTCCCGGGCTAAAGCCACTCTTAGGCGTCCGTGGCCCGGGGTTCCGTGCCGACAAGCGAGCCGTTGACGTGGATCGCAAACCAGCAGACGCTGTCGGTGCAAGGCGAACGCGCGAGGAGAAGGATGTGGACCGGAACCGAAGACATCACCGTTGCACGTCGGATGAAGCCGTCCCGTTCGGCAGGGGAGCGGAAACCCGGTGAGCGGGTTTGTGGACAGCGTCCTGAATGTAGACCCGCTGCTGGCCCTGATCATCGTGGGCCTGCTGGTCTTCGCCGAGGACGCCCTCTTCGTCGGCTTCGTTGTGCCCGGGGAGACCGCCGCGGTTCTGGGCGGGGTCGTGGCCGGCCGCGGGGTCCTGCCCTTGTGGTCCGTGATGGTCGTGGTCGTGCTGGCCGCGATCATCGGGGACTCGGCCGGATACGAGGTCGGCAAACACCTGGGACCGAGACTTCTGGGTCTGAAAGTCATGAACAGGCGTCTGGCCAGACTTGAAAAGGCCCAGGATTTCCTGCGCCTCCGAGGCGGTTCGGCGGTGTTCCTGGGCCGGTTTGTGGCATTTTTCCGCGCCGTCATGCCCGCACTGGCCGGCAGCTCACGGATGCCCTACCTGAAGTTTCTGGCCTTCAACGCCGCCGGCGGCCTGGTGTGGGGTGCAGGATTTGTCCTGCTCGGCTACCTGGCCGGGAACTCCTACGAAGCGGCAGCCACATCTGCCGGACGCGGCGTCGCCGCGGTGGTCGCGGTAGTCGTCGTGGCAGCCGTGATCACGTTGCGGATCCGGAAAGCCCGCGCCACGCGCACCGCGAGCGGCCGGCGCACCGCCCGCGCCCGGCGCAACGCCGGCGGCGGGCGCAACGCCGGCGGCGGGGCCGGCGCCGGCCAGTCCGGCGGCAGGCCGGAACCATGACCGAAGCGCCCGGCCGCGAGTGTTACAGGGGCCACGTGACCGGAGACACGGCCCCGGCGCAGGAATGACTAGGATGGTTCCTAGCCGACGAGGTTCCCTCCAGGATCACCAGCCCGTAGACGAAATTCACATTAGGAGTCAGCATGCCCATTGCAACCCCAGAGATCTACTCCGAGATGATCGACCGCGCAAAGACGGGCGGCTTCGCCTTCCCGGCGGTCAACGTCACGTCCTCCCAGACCCTGAACGCCGCCCTGCGCGGCTTCGCCGAGGCCGAGTCCGACGGCATCGTCCAGGTCTCCACCGGTGGTGCAGCTTACTGGTCCGGCGCCGCCACCAAGGACATGGTTGCCGGCTCCCTCGGCTTTGCCGCGTTCGCCCGCGAAGTCGCGAAGAACTACGGCGTGAACATCGCCCTGCACACGGACCACTGCCCCAAGGACAAGCTGGACGGCTTTGTGCTCCCGCTGCTCGCCGCCTCCGAGGCCGAGGTCAAGGCAGGCCGCAACCCCCTCTTCAACTCGCACATGTGGGATGGCTCCGCCGAGACCCTGCAGGAAAACCTGCGGATCGCCCGTGAACTGCTCGAGCGCACCGCGGCCGCCAAGATGATCCTCGAGGTCGAGATCGGCACCGTGGGCGGCGAGGAAGACGGCGTCGAGAACGCCATCAACGACAAGCTCTACACCACGGTCGAGGACGCCCTGGCCACCATCGACGCGCTCGGTTCCGGCGAAAACGGCCGCTACATCACGGCGCTGACCTTCGGCAACGTGCACGGCGTCTACAAGCCGGGCGGCGTCAAGCTCCGCCCCGAGATCCTCAAGGACATCCAGGAACAGGTCGGCGCCAAGATCGGCAAAGCCAACCCGTTCGACCTCGTGTTCCACGGCGGCTCCGGCTCCTCGGACAAGGAAATCGCGGACGCCGTCTCCTACGGCGTCATCAAGATGAACATCGACACCGACACCCAGTACGCCTACACCCGCCCCGTGGTGGACCACATGTTCCGCAACTACGACGGCGTGCTGAAGGTCGACGGCGAGGTCGGCAACAAAAAGCTCTACGATCCCCGCGTCTGGGGCGCTTCGGCGGAGGCCGGCCTGGCCGCCCGCGTGGTCGAGGCCGCACAGCAGCTGGGCTCCACCGGCAAGACCTTCTAGCCATGTCCGACGAGTTCCGGAAAAACCTGATGGGTCCCGAGCCCACGCTCCTGCCTGCCGAGAGCGAAATCTACCAGCATCTCGCGCTCGGCCAGGAAGCCGTGGACCTCGTGGCGAAGCACCCCACCTCCTCGCTCCTGTGGGCCATCCTCGCCGAGGAGGCCTGGAACGAGGGCCGCACCATCGATTCCTACGCGTACTCGCGGGTCGGCTACCACCGCGGCCTGGATTCGCTGCGCCGCAACGGGTGGCGCGGCGTCGGGCCGATCCCGTGGGAGCACGAACCCAACCGCGGCTTCCTGCGCTCCCTCTACTCGCTTGGCCGTGCGTCCGCGGCGATCGGCGAGCCCGAGGAGCCGGAGCGGATTGAAAAGTTCCTCAAGGATTCCGATCCCGGCGCGAAGGCGGCCATCGAAGCCGAGGGCTGAGGCGCCACCAGGCGACGCAACGCGGGGTCACTTACGGTCCATCCCACCACGGTGGATGGGCCGTAAGTGACCCCGCGTTGCGGTTTAAGCGACGGATTAACGTGTTAACGCGTTAACGTGCGACGGCGGGCTCCCACCTTGAGGTGGGAGCCCGCCGTCGTTTGTGCGTGCGTGGGTCAGCTTGCCTTGGCCAGGCCCGTGCGGGCCATGGCGTCCGCGTAAGCGGTGTGCATCTCCGCCAGGTACTCTTCCTGCCGGGCCGGGGTGCCGGCGAACGCCCGGCCGCTGAGCGAGCGGACCTTGTAGGTCTTCAGGCCGCGGCGCCAGATCATGGGCACTTCGGTCTTGAGCAGCAGGTTGGCCAGGCGGTTGGCCTCGGTGCCGTGGGCGACGATCACGGAGGCGCGGGGAACGAGGGCCAGGAACTTCAGCAGCGGCTTCAGGCCCGCGGAAATCTGGTCCGGCGTGAACTTGCCGTTCGGCTCGCCGGGGACGTGCCACGGGTGGACGTTCCAGGGCATGACGAATTCGGGGCGCAGGCCGAGTTTCCACTGGATGCCCAGCATGCGGGTGGCGGCCTCGTCGTCGCCGGCGGTGATGAAGCCTGACGCGTCAGCGGTGCCGATGTTGGAGTACAGGCTGATGATCCGGCACTCGTCGACGTCGTGCATGGGGTCCACGTAGGGGACAGCGGTGCCAGCTTTGGTTGCCTGGAGGACGTCAAGGAGCTCGTTGACGGGGGCGACGTTAGGTTCGTACCGGCGGCTCAGAAGCTCTTCGCGGAAATTTTCGGTGGCCAGGGCTGTCATATGTTGCTGGGTCTCCTGCGGGATTGGCAAAGCTGCCACACCGGATGCAGGCACGCCGAATACGGGCATGCGGAGCAATGGTGTGGTTTGAAAATGTGGTGTGGACCGATTCCTGGTCGATCCTTATCAGTCTATCAAGCCCCGCGAAATGCGGCGCCGGCCTGGACCCCGCCAGCCAGGTGCTGCTACCAGAGCCGCTGGGTGGCGCGGCGTGCGCCTTCGCCGAGGGCCTCCAGCTTGGCGTAGGCGATTTGGGGATGCACCCTGCCGCCCAGCCCGCAATCGGTGGACGCAATCACGTTTTCACGTCCCACGAGCTCGGCGAAGCGCACGATCCGGTCGGCCACGAGATCCGGATGCTCCACGACGTTGGTGGCGTGTGAGACGACGCCGGGGATGATGACCTTCCCTTCGGGAAGCTTCGCATCCTCCCAGACGCGCCATTCGTGCTCGTGCCGGACGTTGGCCGCCTCGAAGGAGTAGCCGCCGGCATTGACCTGCAGGACTGAGTCGACGATGTCCGCGAACGGGATGTCCGTGGTGTGCGGGCCGTGCCAGGAACCCCAGCAGACATGCAGCCGGATCTGCTCCTGGGGAAGACCGCGCAGCGCCCAGTTCGTTGCTTCGACCCGGAGTTGGATGAACTTCAGGTAGTCCGCCAGGCTCGGCTCGGGGTTGATCTGGTCCCAGCTCTCGGCCAGGGAGGGGTCGTCGAGCTGGACTGTCAGGCCGGCGTCGATGATGGCCTTGTATTCCTCGCGCATCGCGTCGGCGCAGGCGTAGAGGAGTTCCTCGTCGCTGCCGTAGTGATCGTTGGCCACCCGGGCGCACGAACCGGGCGAGAGGGAGGCGATGAACCCCTCGGCGAGCCCGGCCGCGGCCAGGCCGGTCTTGAGGTTGGCAACGTCCGAGGCCACGAGCTCCTGGCCCGTGTACGTCAGTGGCCCGGCGACCTTGGGCTGCGTGACGGCCTTGCGGTGGGCCAGGATCCCGGAGGAGGGGTCGTTGTAGGCGTCATCGAACTTCTGCCGGTCCCGGCGGTCCGGGAAGGAGGTCAGGACGATGTGGCCGGGTGAGGAGCGGTGCACCGTGGCGTCGGCCCAGCGGTCCACGTCGGTCGGTTCCAGGCCGCCGAGCCGTGAGAAGGAGTAATTCCACCAGGCACCGTAGTCCACGGAGCTGGACATCGTGTGCCCGTACTCGCCGTCATTGGGGATGTCGATGCCCAGCTCCTTCTGGCGCTGGACGACGTCCACTACCGAGGTTTCGAGCAGGTCCAGGAATTCGGGCGTGATGCCGTCGGTTTCCTTGGCCTCGTTTGCGGCGATCAGCTCCGGCGTGCGGGGCAATGAGCCGGCATGGGTCACACGGATGTGGTCAGTGGTCCGGGGCATGGCGCGGTTTCCTTTCGGCCGCTCGGGATTCTCACTCCCACTCAATTCCACCTCGCGCCGTCCCGCAAGTGGTGCCCGCTATGTGTCGGGCCTGAGCTGGTGGATGATGCAGCTACGACGAAAGCCAGGAAAAAAGAACGGCTCGTCCGCCGCGGCGGACGCGTGGCCCTCCTCGCGGAAGCCGCCCTGGCGTTCACCACCTAGGCGGCGCGTCCAAGCAAGGACCCAAAGCGATGCCGGGCACCGATTTCGGCTAAACTTGGGTGGTAAGAGCCCCGGAACTCTGGCGTTGGATACGAACACAGCGATAGATTCGGGGCATTCTCATGAACGGCGCTGAACTGCGGTGACCGCCTGGTCACTAAACGCAGTTCGGCCCGAACGAATGGGGGAGGATCCCATGCCAGCAATCGTGATCGTCGGAGCCCAATGGGGCGACGAAGGCAAAGGTAAGGCCACTGACCTGCTTGGCGGCCGCGTCGACTATGTCGTCAAGCCCAACGGCGGCAACAACGCCGGGCACACCGTCGTCGTAGGCGGTGAGAAGTATGAGCTCAAGCTCCTTCCGGCCGGCATCCTGAGCCCGAACGCGGTTCCGATCATCGGCAACGGCTGCGTGGTGAACCTGGAAGCCCTGTTCCAGGAGATCGACGGACTGGAGGCCCGCGGCGCGGACACCTCCAAGCTGCGCGTCTCCGCCAACGCGCACCTCGTGGCGCCCTACCACCAGGTCCTGGACAAGGTCACCGAGCGGTTCCTCGGCAGCCGCGCCATCGGCACCACCGGCCGCGGCATCGGCCCGGCCTACATGGACAAGGTGGCCCGCCTCGGCATCCGCGTCCAGGACGTCTTTGACGCCTCGATCCTGCGCCAGAAGGTAGAGGGTTCGCTGCGCCAGAAGAACGAGCTCCTGGTCAAGGTCTACAACCGCCGGGACATCGAGGTGGACGAGATCGTGGAGTACTTCCTGTCCTTCGCCGAGCGCCTCCGCCCGCTGGTCATCGACAGCACCTACGTCCTGAACACCGCCCTGGACGAGGGCAAGGTGGTCCTCATGGAGGGCGGCCAGGCCACCTTCCTGGACGTTGACCACGGCACCTACCCCTTCGTGACGTCCTCGAACCCGACCGCGGGCGGCGCCTCCGTGGGCTCCGGCATCGGCCCCACCCGGATCTCGCGTTCCATCGGCATCATCAAGGCCTACACCACCCGCGTGGGCGCAGGGCCGTTCCCGACGGAACTGTTCGATGAGATGGGCATGTACCTGCAGAAGACCGGCGGCGAGTTCGGCGTCAACACCGGCCGTCCCCGCCGCTGCGGCTGGTACGACGCCGTGCTGGCACGCCACGCCTCCCGGGTCAACGGCTTCACGGACTACTTCGTCACGAAGCTGGACGTGCTGACGGGCATCGAACAGATCCCGGTCTGCGTGGCCTACGACGTCGATGGTGTGCGGCACGACGAAATGCCCATGACCCAGACCGAGTTCCACCACGCCAAGCCGATCTTCGAATACTTCGAAGGCTGGACCGAGGACATCACCGGCGCCCGTACCCTGGAGGACCTGCCGGAGAACGCCCGGAACTACGTCCTGGCCCTGGAAAAGCTCTCCGGCACGCGGTTCTCCGCGATCGGCGTCGGCCCGGACCGCGACCAGACGATCGTGGTCAACGACCTCATCAACGACTGACACTGGCCGGCACCGACTGACGTGTCACCAACCGGCGTACGACGGCGGCGGGTCGCCCTTGCAGGGGCGGCCCGCCGCCGTCGCGGTTAAGGCCGCAGCCGTCGCAGTTAGGGCAGCAGTCACGCCTGGCCCAGGCGGGACCACAACGGTCCTAGGCGGGGTCTTCCGCGGACGTGAACCGCAGCGAGAGCCAGTTCTCCCGGCACGCCCTGGCGGCCGCTTCGGCGTCGCCAAGGCGGGCGAGCCGGATGATTTCAGCGTGCTGAGCCACCGATTCCCGGGCGGCAAAGGAGCCGAAACGCATCCGCTCCACCCGGCGCAGGACGGGAGTGGTTTGTTCCAGGAGTTCCCGGAGCACCGGGTTGCCGCTGACCGTGACAAAGACGGCGTGGAAATCGTCATCGGCCCGCAGTGCCGACTCGACCTCCGCCGCCTGCAGGGCTTGTTCGAAGCGCGCGTTGGCCCCGGCCATGGCGGCGAGGTGCTCCTCCGCCAGGAGCGGGACCGCCAGGCGTCCGGCCAGCTCGTGCAGTCCCGCCACCACCTGCTGCGTGCTGAGCGTCGACGCCGGGTCGCACGGGGCCACGATGGTCGCCTTGCCCGGCAGCGCTACCACCAGGCCGGCGCGTTCCAGCCGCAGCAGCGCCTCGCGGATGGGTGTCCGGCTGACGCCGAGCCACGCTTCCAGTTCGGCGTCCTTCAGCCGTTCGCCGGGCTCGAAGGTGCCGTCGACGATCGCGTTACGGATCGATTCAAAGACGTTGTCCCGCAGCAGCGGCCGCTTGTGGACTCCGGCGAGCGAGGGTACGGGCATGCAACATATCGTATATCCCTCTTGCCCTTCCGGAGCCAGTGTCCGACAATGCAATATATTGCATATTTGCTGTGATTGTTTCCCACCGCGAGCGAAGGACCGACGATGGCCATCACCGATTTCGAACGCTACCCCCTGATGTTTGGCCCGAGCCCCATCCATCCGCTGCCGCGGCTCAGCGCACACCTGGGCGGGGCGCAGATCTGGGCGAAACGCGAGGACGTCAACAGCGGCCTCGCGTTTGGCGGCAACAAGACGCGCAAGCTGGAGTACTTCGTCCCGGAGGCCTTGGCGCAGGGTGCGGACACCCTCGTCTCGATTGGCGGCTACCAGTCCAACCACACCCGCCAGGTCGCGGCGGTGGCCGCGAAACTCGGCCTCAAAGCACGCCTGGTCCAGGAAAACTGGGTCGACTGGCCCGATCCGTTGTCCGACCGGGTAGGCAACATCCTGCTCTCGCGGATCATGGGCGCCGACGTGCGGCTGGACAGTGCGGGCTTCGACATCGGCATCCGCAGCAGCTGGGAGACCGCCATCGAAGAGGTCAAGGCCGCCGGCGGCAAGCCCTACGCGATCCCGGCCGGCGGCTCCGACCACAGGCTGGGCGGTCTGGGCTTCGCCAACTGGGCCTACGAGGTGGAAGAGCAGGAGCGCGAGCTCGGCATCTTTTTCGACACGATTGTCGTCTGCACCGTCACGGGCTCCACCCACGCCGGGATGATCGCGGGTTTTGCCGGCCAGGACAAACCGCGCCGCGTGATCGGCATCGACGCGTCGGCAACCCTGGCGAAGACCCGTGACCAGGTGGAACGCATCGCCCGGAACACCGCCGAGCTGATCGGCCTGGGCAGGGAACTCCGGGACGAGGAAATCAACGTCATGGAGGGCTGGGCCGGGGACCTCTATGGGATTCCCGTCGATTCCACCCTGGAGGCCATTCGGCTGGGCGCCTCGCTCGAGGCCATGATCACCGACCCCGTCTACGAGGGCAAGTCCCTGGCCGGGCTGATCGACCTTGTGAAAAGCCGGGAAATTCCGGCCGGCAGCAATGTCCTCTACGCCCACCTGGGTGGCCAGATCGCCCTGAATGCCTACAGCGGGCTCTTCCGGTCCTGACGCGGCGCACGACGGCGGCGGGTTCCTTGGCGGGCCCGCCGCCGTCGTCGTTAAGCCCCTGCAGCGCCGGCTCAAAAAAGAAATCAAGAAATTTCCGATTGGTGCGTAACCTTTCGGGCCCGCCCAGCGATTACTCCTTTGTAAGCGCCTCCGGAGTCTTGGACCCCCCACCAGACACCGGCTGGCCTTCCACCGTAAGTGCCGGCCGGCGCCTGCCCCCATGGGCGCCGGCCAGCCTTTTCTGGCGAGAGTGGGCTGTCAACTGCCCCCATGAGGCCTCAGCCCGCCTTCAAACCAAAAAAACAAAGGATGTACGTCTGTAATGAAGAGTGTTAGCAAGACCACCAAGATCGCTGTCGGCGCCGCCATTCTGGCAGTCGGAGGTTTCTCCGGCATCGGACTGGCCAATGCCGCTCAGATGTCCGGCACCGAGCAGGCTGAAGTGAGCCACGCTACGCCCGCCACGCCGGCTGTCCCGGCCACGCCTACGCTCCCGGCAAAGCCGGCCGTCCCCGCAGTTCCGGCCGCGCCGTCGACTGACGGCAAGGCCAAGGGCGACGCCGAAGCCGACGTGGACGGCACCGAGGGTGCCGTCGACGGCTCCGCCGACGCAAAGGACGGAGCCACCGTCAAGGGCGACGCCAGCGTCAAGGGTGCTGCCGGCGAGGCACGCGCCAACGCCAACATCCACGCCGCAGTTCCGGCGACCCCGGCGACACCGGCCGTCCCCGGTGCCAAGGGCGTTCCGGCAACCCCCGCTATACCGGCAACCCCGGCTGTTCCGGCCCAGCCGGCTGTTCCGGCCCAGCCGTCGGTCGAGCTGCCCCAGCACGACAAGTAAATTTCGGCTGTTTAGCCTGGACCCGGCACGGGTCTGAAAGCAAGGAGGGAGCCCTCACTTTGGAGGGCTCCGAGGTGCGGCCGCTAGACTTGCGGGGGCCGCACCCCAGCAGTAACGGAAGGACAGCCTCTTGGCACAGCAGCTAAGCGATGACGAATTGTCAGCCGCCTTAGCTGGTGACCCTTCAGGTTTCAGCGCGGTGTACACGGTTATTTCCCCGGCCGTGCTGGGCTACTTCCGGGCCCGGGGCGTGGACGACGCCGAGGCCCTGACCCAGGATGTGTTCGTAGACGTCCTGCCAAAGCTGGCCGGCGTCAGCGGCGGTCACGCAGGTCTGAGGACCTTCATTTTCTCCGTCGCCCACGCGCGGCTGGTCGACTACAGGAGGCGGGCAGAACGCACTCCGCATTTGGCCGAATACGATCCCCTGAACGACGCCCGGTACTCGGCATCCGCCGAGGACGAAGCGCTCGGATCCCTGGGCGGTATCTCGGACACCCTCGCGAGGCTCAATGAGGAGCAGCGCGAAGTTCTGGTCCTGCGGATCGTCGCGGACCTTTCCATCGAACAGGTGGCCGGCATCATGGACAAGACGCCGGGTGCCATCAAGCAGCTTCAGCGCCGCGGGCTCAGTGCCCTGCGCGAACTCGTAACCGAAAAGGACCACGCAGCATCATGACCGGCACCCGCGACCCCCAGCAGGATGGCAGCATCCAGGCGATGCTGGGCGATTCCGGCCTCGAATCCGCGGCCGAGCTTCGGAGCGCGCTGGAACAGCTCCGCGCCGTGGTCCCGGATGCCGCTCCCGCGCCCCGCGCCGACCTCGCGGCCCTGCTCGCGGCCGGAACAGCCGGAGCAACCGGTCTTGCCGCCGCCCCTGACACAGCCACGACGACGGCGCTGCCCACCGTCGTGTCCGCGAAGAATGATGCCGATGAATCGCTGCCGGTCGGGGTCACCAGCCTGGCCGAGCGCCGCGGCCGGAAGCGCCGGCTGGCAATCGTCGGTGGCGCCGTCGTGGGTGCCATGACCCTTGGTGCCGGCGCCGTGGCGGCATCCAGCGAGGACTTCCGGCACAGCGTCAGCCACACCGTCGGGGTCATCTTCCAGACTCCGGGCCACGGCGGCGCACCGGCCCCCGAGCATGTCCAGCCCTCGCCGTCCACCATCCCCGCCCTTCCCGCGCCTGTCGCCACGCCGGGTCACGGCGCGCCCGGCACGCCCGGTGCTGACCCGTCCGGAGCATCGACGCCCAGCAGCTCCAGCGCCCCGGGCGCCCCGGCGGCCGGACACGCGCCCCCCGCCACGCCGCCCGCCGTCGGCCGCGACGGCATCCTGCCGACCCCCGGGCAGCGGCCCGGAGCGCCGGGGCTGCCCGGATCACCCGACCTTCCGGGCGGCGGCGGAAACGCAGGCAAGGATCTGCCGCGCGTTCCGGGCCACATCACGCCAACCCTGCCGGGCGTCGTTCCGACCAAGGCGCCCGGCCAGCCATAAGCCGCCCTTAAAGCACTTTGTTAACCCGGTTGCGCTATCACTTAGGGCTGTTCTGAGCGCTCAGAACGACCCAAAGTGATAGCGCAACGGGTTGGTTGGCGGGTGGTTGGTTCGCGGCGGCTCGAGTTGGGCTGTTGCTGCTGTTTAGGCCAGGACCTGCCGCTTCGAAGAGATGACGCCGGTGTCGAACCCGGCCAGGTGCAGGCCGCCGTGGAACCGGGCATGCTCAATCTTCACGCAGCGGTCCATCACGACGTCGAGTCCGGCGGCCTCGGCCTCCTTGGCAACGTCCTCGTGCCAGGAGCCCAGTTGCAGCCAGAGGGTCTTGGCGCCGGCGGCAATGGCCTCGTCCAGGACGCCGGGCAAGTCGCCGTGCTTGCGGAAAACGTCCACAATGTCCGGGCTTTCCGGCAGGTCCGCGAGCGACGGATACGTCGGCTGACCCAGGATTTCCTTCACCACCGGGTTCACGAAATAGACCTTGTACCGGGTGGAGGACTGCAGATAGGTGGCCACGAAATAGCTCGCGCGCGAGGGCTTGTCCGATGCGCCCACAATCGCGATCGACTTCGCCTGCCGCAGCAGGTTCAGGCGCTCCGGCGCCGAGGGGCCGGTCCAGGTCCGTTCTTCAACACTCATCAGTTCGCTCCGATCGTGCAGGCTTCAGCCTCTGCGGATGCATCCGGGGCTGCTGCTTCCGAGGCGGCGTCCAGCGCCTGGTCCAGGTCCCAGAGGATGTCATCGATGTCCTCGAGGCCCACGGAGATGCGGACCAGGTCCTCGGGGACACCTGCCGACTCGAGCTGTTCGGGGCTCAGTTGCTGGTGGGTGGTGGACCCGGGGTGGATGACAAGGGTCCGGGAGTCGCCCACATTGGCCAGGTGTGAGGCCAGCTGCAGGGACTCGATGAACTTCTGCCCCGCGGCCCGCCCGCCCTTGACGCCGAAGGAGAACACCGAGCCCGGACCCAGCGGCAGGTACTTCTGCGCCCGCTCGAAGTGCGGGTGCGAGGGCAGGCCGGAGAAGTTCACGTAGGCCACGCGCTCGTCCGCTTCCAGCCATTCGGCCACGGCCTGGGCGTTCTTCAGGTGCTCGTCGAGGCGCTGGGGGAGCGTCTCCACGCCCTGCAGCAGCTGGAACGCCGACTGCGGGGACAGTGCGGGTCCGATGTCGCGCAGCTGTTCGCAGCGCAGCTTGGTGAGGAACCCGTACTCGCCGAAGTTCCCCCACCAGGAGACGTTGCCGTAGGAGGCCACGGGCTCGGTCATGGTCGGGAAGTTGCCGTTGCCCCAGTCGAAGCGGCCGCTTTCGACGATCACGCCGCCGAGGGTGGTGCCGTGGCCGCCGAGGAACTTGGTGGCGGAGTGGATCACGATGTCCGCCCCGTGCTCGATCGGCCGCACGAGGTAGGGCGTGCTCAAGGTGGCGTCGACGACGAGCGGGACGCCGGCGTCGTGCGCCACCTTCGCGAGGGCCGCAAGGTCCTGGACCTCCGAGGACGGGTTGGCCACCACCTCCACGAAGATCGCTTTGGTGTTCCCGCGCACCGCGGCGGCGTAGTCCGCCGGATCGGTGCCGGCGACGAATGTGGTGTCCACGCCGAAGCGGCGCAGCGTGACGTCCAGCTGGGTCACCGTGCCGCCGTAGAGCTGGGAGGCGGCCACGATGTGGTCTCCGGCCTGGGTCAGAGCGGCAAAGGTGATGAACTCCGCCGCCATCCCCGACGACGTCGCCACCGCGCCGATTCCGCCCTCCAGGGAGGCGATGCGCTCCTCGAACGCGGCCACGGTGGGGTTGCCGATCCGGGAATAGATGTTGCCGTATTTCTGAAGCGCGAAGAGGTTCGCGGCGTCCTGGGTGTCCTTGAACACGAAGGAGGTGGTCTGGTAGATCGGCACGGCGCGGGCGCCGTGCTCGGCGTCGGGGGTGCCGCCGGCGTGCAGCGCGCGGGTGCGGAATCCGAACTTGCGGTCAGCCATTACGCGTTCACCAGCTTGCTGGTAGTGCCGGCGTTTGCCGCCGGGGTCCGGGACAGGTCCAGTTCGGTGCCGTTCTTGCGGGCGAGGTCGGCCTCGAGTTCGCGGACGATCGGCAGGACGTCCTGGCCGAACGCGGCGACTTCCTCCTGGAAGTGCAGGTAGCCGGTCAGGAACAGGTTCACGCCGATCTTCTTGTACTCCACGATCCGCTCGGCGATCTGTTCCGGGGTGCCGATCAGCTGGGTCTTGAAGCCGTCGTTGTACTGGACCAGGTCCTCAAAGCTCGAGTCGGCCCACATGCCCTTGCCGTCCTTGGTGGCCGCCCCGGCTTCCTGGACGGCGGCGCGGAACCCCTCGACGGCGGGCTTGTGCGCCTTCTCGACGATCTCGCGGAGCGTGTCGCGGGCTTCCTTCTCGGAATCCCGGGCGATCACGAAGCCGTTGAGGCCAAACTTGGGAGAGGGGAGCGCACCTTCCGTGCCGCGACCGGCGGCACCTGACGCCGCCACGACGCCGGCGATGTTCTCCTTGAACCCGTCGAGGTCCTTGCCGTTGGAGAAGTACCAGTCAGCCACCCGGCCGGCGGTGGCCTGCGCGGCCGTGGAGTTGCCGCCGAAGAAGATCTCCGGGTGCGCCCGGCCCGGCACGTCCACGGGTGCCGGGTTCAGGGTGAAGTCGGTGATGTTGTAGTACTTGCCGGACTGGCTGTAGCCCTGCTCGGTCCAGAGCCCGCGGAGGACCTTGATGAATTCCTCGGTGCGGACGTAGCGCTCGTCGTGTTCGAGCCATTCGAGGCCGAAGTTGGTGAATTCGTCCTTGAGCCAGCCGGAGACGATGTTCACGGCGGCGCGGCCGTTGGAGATGTGGTCCGCGGTGATGATGTACTTCGCCAGCACCCCGGGGTGCCACATGCCCGGATGGACGGCGGAGATCACCTTGAGGCGCTCGGTGGCGGCCAGCAGCGCCAGGCTGAACGAGGTGGCCTCGTGCTGCTTGTCCGCACCGTAGGAGGCG
Organism: Arthrobacter sp. 01L42; assembly: GCF_056400005.1. Taxonomy (NCBI): domain Bacteria; kingdom Bacillati; phylum Actinomycetota; class Actinomycetes; order Micrococcales; family Micrococcaceae; genus Arthrobacter; species Arthrobacter sp. 01L42. The sequence continues at coordinate 28,151 of NZ_JBFTSL010000012.1, forward strand.
GCGTACCGGGTCTGGGTCAGGGCGTATTCGAAGCCGGAGTTCTCCGCGATCCTGGCCAGCTTCTTGTTGTATTCGAAGTCCCAGCCGGTGCGCTGTTCGATGGTGGACACCACCAGGCCGCCGGAGACGTTGGGGACCCAGTAGGCGAACTTGAGCGGTTCGGAAAGACGGGCGACGTTGCTGATCTCAGTCATGGGTGTTCCTTTACTTCCGGGTGGGGCTTGCTGTTGCCAGGAATTCCGCGGCGCGGTCGCGCAGCACATCCTGGATGCCCGCGATGGATGGTTCGTTCTGCAGCGAGGTGGTGTCGCCGAGCGTTGTGCCTTCGAACAGCTGGGTCAGCAGCCGGCGCATGATCTTGCCGCTGCGGGTTTTCGGCACATCGGGAACGACGACGACGTCCCGCGGCTTGGCGATCGGCCCGATCTGCTTCGCGACGTGCGCCTTCAGCACACCCTGGATGTCGGGGGTGGCCGCCGAATCCTTCAGCACCACGAACGCGACGATCGCGTGGCCGGTCTTTGCGTCCGCGACCGGGCAGACGCCGGCCTCCACCACGTCCGGGTGGGTGACGAGCGCCGATTCGACCTCGATGGTGGAGAGCAGGTGTCCGGAGACGTTGAGGGTGTCATCCACCCGCCCGAGGATCCAGATGTCGCCGTCGTCGTCATACTTGGCGCCGTCACCGGCGAGGAACCAGCCCTGCTCGGCGTATTGGCGCCAGTACGAATCGAAGTAGCGGCGCGGGTTGCCCCAGACCGTCCGGGCGATCGCCGGGCCGGGGGAGTCCACCACGATGAAACCCTGGACGCCGGGCGGCACCGTGTTGCCGGCGTCGTCCACGATGCGCGTGCTGACGCCGGGCAGCGGGCGGGCCGCGCAGCCGGGCTTGAACGCGGCGTCCGTCGGTGCCGGGGAGAGGATGGTGGCGCCGGTTTCGGACTGCCACCACGTGTCCACCACGGGGGCGGTGCCGGCACCGATGTTGGTCCGGAACCAGCGCCAGGCCTCGGGGTTGATGGCCTCGCCTACCGTGCCGAGAAGACGGATAGAGGAGAGGTCGTACGTGTCCGGGACGCCGTCCGGGAACCAGCCCATGAGGGAGCGGACCAGGGTGGGCGCGGTGTAATACTGCGTGACCGCGTAGCGTTCGATGATCTCAAAGTGCCGGCCCGGGTGCGGGGTGTTGGGCGTGCCCTCGAAGATGACCTGCGTGGCGCCGTTGGAGAGCGGGCCGTAGAGCTCATAGGTGTGCGCGGTGACCCAGGCGAGGTCGGCCGTGCACCAGTGCACGTCCTCCTCCCGCAGCCCGGGGTCGGGGTTGCTGAACAGGTGCTCGAAGCTCCATGACGCCTGTGTGAGGTAGCCGCCGGAGGTGTGGACCAGGCCCTTGGGCTTGCCGGTGGTGCCGGAGGTGTACATGATGACCAGCGGCGTCTCGGCATCGAACGCCTCGGCTTCGTGAGTCTCGGAGGCGGTGCCGACGGCGTCGTGCCACCACACATCGCGGCCGGCGGTCATCGGAACGGTGTCCAGTTCGTCCGCGGGAGTGGTCCGGTTGACCACCAGGACGTGTTCGATGGCGTTGTCGCCGGAGACGGCGGCGTCCGCGTTGTCCTTGACCGGCACGGCGGTGCCGCGGCGGAACTGGCCGTCGGTGGTGACCAGGAGCTTGGCGCCGGTGTCCTCCACCCGGAACTTCAGGGCCTCGGCGGAGAATCCGCCGAAGACCAGGGAATGGATGGCACCGATCCGGGCCACCGCGAGGGTGATGATCACGGTTTCGGGGATGACGGGGAGGTAGATGACCACCCGGTCGCCCTTGGTGATACCGAGATCCAGGAGGGCATTGGCGGCTTTGGAGACCTCGCGCTGGAGTTCGGCGTAGGTGACGGCACGGCGGTCGCCGGGCTCGCCCTCAAAGTGCAGGGCCACCTTGTCTCCGCGCCCCGCCGCTACGTGGCGGTCGACGCAGTTGTAGGCGACATTGAGCCTGCCCCCTTCGAACCAGGTGATCTGAGGTCCGGTGCCGGCCTCGACGTCGGCCGGGATCCGGCGGTGCGCGGTGTGCCAGGGCTTGGTTTGCTCCGTCGCGCCGCCGGGCAGGTCCGCCCAGTCGAGGCGGAGAGCCTGGGTTTCCCAGAACGCAACCGTCTCTGCCTGGACAGTTCCCGCGGTCACGGCGCCGCCGTGCCGGGGAAGGTGGTTTCCGAAGGTGGTGCTGCGGTGACGCGCCGGCCCATCGGCGGGGACGCCGTGCACTGCGCCGTCCGTGGACTCGTTCAGGGACCACCCCGAAGAGCCGCGAGAGGAGCCGGGCGCGTCACGCAGCCCTGCTTCGTTCGCCGTCGCGTCCGAAGTGGTTTGTGGGAATGCCTCGGACGCAGTCCGGGCAAAGGTGGGCAGGGCGGAAGAATTCTCAGGGGTCATTGCTGCACTCCATCGGTCCTGGCAGTAGCACCCTTGGTTGCTCCGGCTCCCTCGAATTTCACCGAAGGAGGGCGGAGCGGTTGCGTGGGAATGGTCGTCTCACGTCACCGGGGGGTTGCTGCGGCGTCATCGATCCAGGTCTCTCGGCCGCTCGGGATGGTCACTACCTACTAGAACTTCAGATGCACGATTCCGCAAAATCGGCGTCCGGGAGCGCCGTAATATTCGTTCACCCGGCGTGGGTCCTGCCCAAATCATTCATTTATTCGACAATTGCCCGGAAAGGTCGCAGGAGTAAGGTTGATGCATGGCCCATGTTAACGATCCGGCAGTCATTGACCGCCTCATGCGAACCAAAGGCACGTGGGCGGTGGTCGGCCTCACCACCAACGAATGGCGCTCGGCGTATGAGGTCTCCCTCTATGTCCGGGACCGGATGGGCATGACCATCATTCCGGTCAACCTTCCGGGCGACGATGTCCACGGCGAGAAGGGGTACCGTTCCCTGTCTGACATCCCGGCGGAGAAGCACCCGATCGACGTCGTGGACTGCTTCGTCAACTCCCACAGGGTGGGCGCAGTCATAGACGAGGCCATCGCAGTAGGCGCCAAGGCCGTCTGGCTGCAGCTGGGCGTCTTCGACGACGCCGCGACGGACCGGGCCAAGGCCGCCGGGCTGGACGTCGTCGTGAACGCGTGCCCCGCCCGCGAAGGCTGGCGCGTGGGCATCTAACGGCCCGGGAATGACGATCAACAGATCGGGAAGAGTCGGTTACAAAATGTGACCGGCTTTTTCTGTATCCGGCCTCCTGCCGTGTGAGATGGACTCGTAACCATCCCGAGCGGCTGAGAGATCTGGCTCCGTGACGCCGCAGCAACCCCCTCCTTTGAGGACGGTGCTACCGCCAGGACCGATGGAGAACCACTGTGTTCTGAGGCTCCCCGGCTTCGCTCAGCGCTGCCCGGAAGCCAGGACCCAGGGCTTTCCTCGGGCGAGCCCGGAGGAAATCATGAACACGCAGACAGCGGCAGCGCCGCGGCCCCGAGCAGGTGGGGGCCTGTGATCGAGATCCAGAACGTCAGCACGTCATTCGCTTCGGCCGCGGGACCTTTCACGGCCGTCGATGACGTCAGCATGCACATCAGGCGGGGCACCATCCAGGGCATCATCGGGTTCTCCGGCGCCGGCAAATCCACGCTGCTGCGCAACATCAACCTCCTCGAGCGCCCGACGTCGGGCCGCGTCCTGGTGGACGGCGTGGACCTGGTGACCCTGTCCGACGCCGAGCTCCGGACCAAGCGGCATGACATCGGCATGATTTTCCAGCACTTCAATCTCCTCAACAACCTCACAGCCCAGGAAAATGTGGAGCTGTCCCTGAAGTTCGCCGGCGTCGGGAAGGCGGAACGCCGGCGGCGGGCCGCCGAAACCCTGGAAATCGTGGACCTCGCCGACAAAGCGGGAACGTATCCGGCCAAACTCTCCGGGGGCCAGAAACAGCGGGTGGCGATCGCCCGCGCCCTTGCCACCGGGCCCAAAGTGCTGCTCTGCGACGAGCCGACGTCGGCCGTGGATCCCCGGACGACGTCATCGGTCCTGCAATACCTGGCCGACGTCAACGCCGAATTCGGCATCACAATCGTGGTGGTCACCCACGAGATGAATGTCATCAAGGCCATCGCGGACAACGTCGCGGTCATGGAAGAAGGCCGGGTGGTGGAGCAGCTCGACCTCGCCGAACTCCAGCGCCCCGGCTTCCACCCGGCGACGTCGATCGGCCGCTACCTGGTCTCCGATGAGATCCAGCTGGACCGCTCCGGGAGGGGCACCCACACCACAGCCGCGTCGGAGGGCCTGATCAATGCTTGACCGCATCCTGGAAGTCCTGCCCGAAATCGGCGTCGCCATGGGACAGACCCTCACCATGCTGCTGGTGGCCATCCCGCTGGCAGTGCTGCTCGGGACACCGCTGGGTGTCCTGCTCTACACCATCGGTCCCAACGGGCTCAAGCACAGGCCAAAGCTGCACCGGGTCCTGGACGGGCTGGTCAACCTGCTCCGCTCGTTCCCGTTCCTGATCCTGCTGATCGCGATCATTCCCGTGACCAGGTTCATTGTCGGCACGACCATCGGCACGGCCGCCGTCATTGTCCCGCTGACCCTCAACGCCATTCCGTATTTCGCCCGCTTCGTGGAACAGAACCTGAGCCAACTCGGCGGCGGAGTGGTCGAAGCGGCACGGTCCATGGGCGCCAGCAGGTCCCAGATCGTCCGGGACGTCCTGATTGTGGAGGCGAAGCCCGGACTCGTCAGCTCCATCACCATCATGACCGTCAGCTTCATCTCGTACTCGGCGATGGCCGGACTGGTGGGCGGCGGCGGAATCGGCGACTTCGCCATCCGGTACGGCTATTACCGCTACGAAACGCCGCTCATGATCACCGCCATTGTCCTGATGATCCTGCTGGTCACCATCGTTCAGCTGGGCGGATCCTATGTTGCCCGGCGCCTGGACAAGCGCCTCTGAGCGCCGGCAGCACCCTCGTCCCACCTCCCACAGCGGAAAGCATCCCATGACTTCAACACCCAGTATCCGTTTCGACGGACCCCGTCCGCGCCTGCTGATCAGCGCCTTCGTGATGAACACGTCCAGCCACATCATGGGCGGCCAGTGGCGGCGCCCGGAAGCCCAGCAGCACCGGTTCAACGAACTCCAGCTCTGGATCGACCTGGCCCGCCAGCTCGAAGACGCCAAGTTTGACGCGATCTTCTTCGCCGACGTCGTCGGTCTCTACGGCGACTACGACGGCGGGTGGGCATCTCTGCTGAAAAAGGGCCTGCAGGTGCCGTCCAACGACCCCCTCATTCTGCTGTCCGCGCTCGCCACGGGAACGCGGGAGATCGGGCTGGCCGCGACGTCGTCGGTGATTCAAAGCCATCCGTTCCAGTTCGCCCGGCAGATGTCCACGCTGGACCACATCAGCGGCGGCCGCGTGGCCTGGAACATCGTCACCAGCGTGCTGGAAAACGCGCACCGGAACTTCAACGCCACCGAGCTGACCAAGCATGACGAACGCTACGACTGGGCGGACGAATACGTCGAGGCCGCCTACAAATTGTGGGAAGGGTCCTGGGAAGACGACGCGCTGCTCCGGGACAAGGCGACCGGGGTCCACGCGGACCCGGAGAAGGTCAGCAAGATCTACCACCGCGGGCCCCGGTACTCGATCGACGGACCCCACCTCGCGGCCCCTTCACCGCAACGCACCCCGGTGCTTTTCCAGGCCGGGAGCTCCGGCCGCGGCCAGCAGTTCTGCGCCGCCAACGCCGAGGCCACCTTCACCCTCGCGCCGAGCACCGAGGTGGCCGCGAAGTACACCGCGGCCGTCCGGGAACAGGCCGTTGCCGCCGGCCGCCATCCGGATGACGTGAAGTTCCTCCAGGGCATGCACTTCGTGGTGGGCGGCACCGAAGCCGAGGCGCACCGCAAGGCCGACGAGCTCGAGGACAGCCTGGACATTGAGGCCCTGCTGGCCCACGTGGGCGGCGGGTTCGGCGTCGACCTCGGCGGCCTGCCGCTGGACACCCCGCTCGGGGACCTTGAAACGGAAGGCAGCCAGGGACATCTCACGGCTATCCGCGCCTCCGTCCGCGGCGGCAACCCCACCCTCCGCGACATTGCGCTCTACCGCAGCCGGGCCAACCGGGTGGTGGGAACGCCGGACCAGATTGCCGACCGTCTCGAGCAGTGGCAGGACGCCGGAATCGACGGCATCAACATCATCAACCAGACCATCCCCGGCTCCTACACCGACTTCATCGACGGTGTGCTGCCGGAACTGCGCAGCCGCGGCCTCGCCCAGACCGGCTACGCGCCGGGAACCCTGCGCGAGAAGCTCTTCGGCGCCGGGCCGCGGCTCAACGGACGCCACCCCGCGGCGGCCTTCCGGGGAGCCTTCACCGAATTCTCCGCGGCGGCCGAAAACCAGCCCGCCAGCGTTACCGCCCAGTCATAGCCCAGCGCGAACCACCACAAAGGACCAAGACCATGCAGCGTAGAAATTTCCTCAAATATGCCCTCGCCGGTGCCGGTGCTGTCTCCGCCGCGGCACTGACCGGCTGCGGCCTCACCAACCCCGGCGGCGCCGGCGCCAGCGGCGGCAAGACGATCAAGATTATCGTCACCGAGTCCGCCCCGTACCAGGAACCGACCAAGCTGGCCCAGAAGTTGCTCGCGGCCCAGGGCTGGACCCTGGAGCCCACGTACGTCACGGACATCATCCAGCCCAACCTGGCCGTGGCCAACGGCGAATTCGACGCCAACTTCTTCCAGCACAACGCCTACCTGAAGCAGTTCAACCAGGACAAGGGCCTGGAGAACGTGGGACTGTTCTACGTCTACAGCGCCCCGGGCGGCATCTGGTCTGACAAGTACAAGTCCCTGAACGAGCTCCCGGACGGCGCCAAGATCGGCATTCCCGTGGACCCGGCGAACAACGGCCGTGCCCTGTTCATGCTGCGCGACGCCGGCCTGCTGGAGCTGTCTGACGCCACCGTGATCCACACCTCGCAAAAGAACATCGCGGCCAACCCGAAGAAGCTGCAGTTCGTGGAAGTGGACCAGCAGTCCCTCGCCAAGACCCTTCCTGATGTCGACGCCGGCTTCCTGGTCGCCCGGATGGCCGCGGATGCCGGGCACAGCAAGGACGACGCGCTGGCCTTCGAAACGGATGCGGACCAGGTCCCGTTCCGGATCGTGGTTGCCGGGCGGAAGGATTTTGCCGGGTCGGAGAAGGCCGCGGCCCTCAAGGCCGCCTTCCAGTCACCGGAGGTCAAGGCCTGGTTTGCCAGCTACCAGAAGGGCATCCTGCCCACCCCCTGGGACCAGGATCCCGCCGCCGACGCCGCCAAGCTCTAGCCCGGCCACCAGCAACCAAGGGAACGCATGTCCTACGCACCAGAGACCACAGCCCCCGCAGCACCATCAGCACCATCAGCGCCGTCGGCCGAAGCCGCCTACGAGAGGCTGGCGCAGCGTTTCCGGCCCGTGTTTGCCCGGATCGCGGAGGGCGCGCTGGCCCGCGAGCAGGACAGGGTCCTGCCCTTCGAACAGGTCCGCTGGCTGAACGAGGAAGGCTTCGGCCGGCTGCGGGTGCCCACGGAACACGGGGGCGACGGCATCGGCTTTGAGCCCTTCTTCCGGCTGCTCATCGAACTCGCCGAGGCGGATTCCTCCGTGGCCCACCTCTACCGCTCGCACTTCGCGTTCGTGGAAACCGTCGGCCTGGAATCCGCGGACTTCCGGAACCGCTGGTACCCGAAAGTGGTGGCCGGCGAGATCTTTGGAAACGCCGCCACGGAGAAATCCGGCAATGTCCTCGGCACCACCGGAACCAAGCTGACGCGCCACGGCGGGGACTGGCTCTTGAACGGCAGGAAGTACTACACCACCGGCACCATCTTCGCCGAGTGGATTGCCGTCATGGCCAGCACCGAGGGCGTGGAGGGCCGCCAGTACGCCGTGGTCAGCACCACCCAGCCCGGAGTGGAAATCCTCGACGACTGGGACGGGTTCGGCCAGCAGCTGACCGGCACCGGCACCACGATTTTCCGTGACGCCGTGGTGCCGGACACCAACATCATCCGGCGCTCGGAATCCACCACACACGAGCCGGCCTTCTTCCAGCTGGTCCTGCTCGCCGTCCTGGCGGGCATCGGCCGGGCGGCGCTGGCCGACGCGAGGGCGCTGGTCCGCGACCGCAAGCGCACCTTCAACACCGGCTCCGGCGAACTGTTCCGCCACGACCCGCTGATCCTGCAGCTCATCGGCCAGCTCTCGGCCAAGGTCTTCGCGGCGGAATCCGTGGTGCTGGCCGCCGCCCGGGAGCTCGACGCCGGCGCGGACCAGAACCTGGATCTCACCCCGGAACAACGCTACGTCCGCGGCGAGATCGCGGTGGAAAAGGCGCAGCTTCTGGTGCCCGAACTCGTCCAGTTCGCGGCCCAGCAGCTCTTCGACGTCACCGGGGCGTCCGCCACGTCGAAGTCGAAATCGCTGGACCGGCACTGGCGCAACGCCAGGACCGTTTCCACCCACAACCCCGCCGTGTTCAAGGCCCGCACCGTGGGCGACTACGAAGTCAACGGCACCACCCCGGAAGGGCTGCACAGCATCGGCGACGCCCGCACCGCCGCGCAGGCAGGGTGAGGCAGGCCGCAGCCGGATAGCCCGCGCAGCCGGGCAGGCCGCAGCCGGATAGGCTCGTGCCATGGACGTTGCCACCCTCCGCGAGATCTGCCTGAGCTTCCCCGGTGCGTTTGAGGACTTTCCTTTCGGCCCGGAGACATCGGTTTTCAAGGTGCGGGCGGGGATCGCCGGCGGCACGAGGCAGGACGCCAAGATGTTCGCGGCGTCGGCCATGGACCCGGCAGACTGGTCCGTGAGCCTCAAATGCGAGCCGGCCCTGGCCGAACAACTGCGGGCCATCCACCCGGAAATCACCGGCGCCTGGCATATGAACAAGACGCACTGGAACGGGGTCCGGCTGGATGGATCGTTACCGGACGGCATGATCCGGGACATGGTGGAGGATTCCTATGACCTGGTGGTCGCCTCGTTCAGCCGGAAGCAGCGGGAACAGCTGGGCTGGGCGGGACTGGCCAGGGGCGAGGACACATGAGCGGTGATCCCGGTGCCGGCGCGCGGGACGGGCTGAACTATCCGGGCATTGGCTCCACTGAGCACGGCCAGGCTCCGGCGGGCTTTCCCCGCCTGGTGTCCCGGGCGTACCTCGGCGACGGCCCGGCACTGTACCGGAGGGTGGCGCAGGGGATTCTGACCTGGCAGCTGCAGAGACGCTCCGGGCTGCGCGTCCGCACCGACTCCGACGCCGTCGTGCCCGGCGCGCGCGTGGTGAGCGGATTCGGCGTCGGACCCTTCCGGATCAACGCGCCCTGCGAGGTGGTGTGGGTGCGCCGGCCGGTGCCCGGCGACGGGCCGCAACGAGCCGGGTTCGGGTACGGCACACTGCCCGGTCATCCCGTGCGGGGCGAGGAGGCCTTCGAAGTGGAGGTCGACGCCGCCGGCCGGGTGTTCCTGAAAATCACGGCCTTCAGCCGGCCGTCCAACTGGTTCTACGCGGCCGGCCGCGCCCTCACGGGACGGGCACAAAGGCATGTCACTTCCCGCTACATTGGGAGTGCACACGAACTGGCCGCAGGTGAAAGCTGATCAGGAGCAGATGGATGCTGGAACAGAAAACCCTTGACGAATTGTGGAACTTCGACGACCCCGCCGGGTCCGAAGCCCGGTTCCGGGCGGCGGCCGCCGATGAACGCTACGACGCCGACGAACGCGCCGAACTCACCACGCAGCTGGGCCGGGCCATCGGGCTGCAGGGCCGCTACGAGGAAGCCGACGCCCTGCTGGATGCGGTCGATGCCGACGAGCCGACCGTCGCGGTGCGGGTGCTGCTCGAACGCGGCCGGGTGCTCAATTCCAGCGGCCACCCCGAGATGGCCGTGCCGCTGTTTGAACAGGCGGCCGAACTGGCTGACTACCTGGTCGAGGAATTCCTGGCCGTGGACGCGCTGCACATGCTCGCCATTGCCGACTCCGCCCACGCCGAGACCTGGACCCGGAGCGCCTTGGAGTACGCGTCCACGGTTCACGATGAGCGGACCAAGCGGTGGGTGGTTTCGCTGCACAACAACCTCGGCTGGACGCTGCATGACGCCGGCCGGTGCACCGAGGCCATGGTGGAGTTCCAGCTCGCCGAACAGTGGGCCGACCGGATCGGCACCCCGCGGCAGCAGGAACTGGCCCGCGAGGCCATCAAGGCCTGTTGACCCGCCAACTGGCCATGTGACCCGGCATCGTCATGCTGGAAGAATGGAACCTCCGGAAAACCAATGAAAGGCTTTAGCCCATGATCTTCATCGTCGTCAAATTCAAGGTCAAGCCGGACTGGTCGGAGCGCTGGCTGGGACTCGTGAACGATTTCACCCAGGCCACCCGCCAGGAGCCCGGCAACCTGTGGTTCGACTGGTCCCGCAGTGTGGAGGACCCCAATGAATTCGTCCTGGTTGAGGCCTTCAAGGATGACGCCGCCGGGGCCCACGTGAACAGCGCCCACTTCAAGCAGGCTATGGCGGACATGCCTCAGGCGCTGGCCGAGACGCCCCGGATCATCAGCCGGCAGCTCGACGGCGACGGCTGGGACCGGATGGGCGAGCTCACCATCTAACCGGCATCGATTGCAGTGGGCCCACGCCGGCAGGGTTCCCTGGCCGGGCTTGCGAGGCTAGGGGGCAGCTGGGGAGCAATGGATACGCTTATGGCATGTGGATCGGCTGGATTGAATTCGACATCCTTCTGGGCGACGTTCACAGCCTGAAGGAGAAACGTTCCATGGTGCGGCCGCTGCTTGCGGAGCTGAAGCGCCGCTTTGATGTCTCCGTGGCCGAGGTCGGGGACCACGAACAGTACCGGCGCACGCAGTTGGGCGCCGGCCTGGTGGCAGCAGACCGGGCACACGTCGTGGAGGTGCTGACCGCCGTCGAACGCTTCGTGGCGGCCCGGCCCGAACTCGAACTCCTCAGCGCACGGCAACGGGAGCTCCGCAGCGACGATTAAACAACGCGGGGTCACTTAGCGCCCATCCCGAGGGGATTTATGGGCGGTAAGTGACCCCGCGTTGCTTTGAGCGGTGGGGCTTAGCCGAAGTACTTCGGCAGGGTCGCCTCGTGGGCTTCGCGGAGCGCGTCGAGGCTCATGGTCTCGACACCGTTGATCTCCAGCGTGCCGCCCTCGGCGTCCACCACACCGATCCGGACGTGCGCGAAGCCGCGGGCGGTGCACATGTCCGTGAAGCGGATTTCCTCCGAGCGGGGCACAGCGACGACGGCGCGGCCCTGGGTTTCGGAGAACAGCGCCGTGAACAGGTCCACGCCGTCGCGGTCCAGGACGTCCTGCAGGGCGATCCGGGCGCCCACGCCGTAACGCAGGGACGACTCCACGAGGGCCGCGGCGAGGCCGCCTTCGGAGAGGTCGTGGGCGGAATCCACCATGCCGTCGCGGGAGGCGTTGATCAGGATCTGGCCCAGTTCGCGCTCGGCGTCGAGGTCAACCTTCGGCGGCAGGCCGCCCAGGTGTCCGCGCATGTTCGACCATTCCGAACCGTCCAGCTCTGCCGCCGTCGTGCCCAGCAGGTAGATGGCCTGGCCGTCTTCCTTCCAGCCCGACGGCGTGCGGCGGGCGACGTCGTCGAACTTGCCCAGCACTGCCACCACGGGGGAGGGGTGGATGGGGGTGGTCCCGGTCTGGTTGTACAGCGAGACGTTGCCGCCGGTGACCGGGATGCCGAGGACCATGCAGGCGTCGGACAGGCCGCGGATGGCTTCGGCGAGCTGCCACATGACGTCGGGGTCCTCGGGGGAGCCGAAGTTCAGGCAGTCGCTGACGGCCATCGGCACGGCACCGGAGGTGGCGACGTTGCGGTAGGCCTCGGCCAGGGCCAGCTGAGCGCCGTGGTACGGGTCCAGGTAGGTGTAGCGGCCGTTGGCGTCGGTGGCCAGGGCCACGCCGAGGCCGGTTTCCTCGTCCACCCGGACCACACCGGCGTCGTCCGGGAACGCCATGGCGGTGTTGCCGCCGACATAGCGGTCGTACTGCTTGGTGATCCAGGACTTGTCGCACGTGTTCGGGGAGGCGACGAGCTCGGTGATGGCGGCGGCCAGGTCCGCCGGGGCGGAGGGACGGCCGGCGTCCTGCACGGACCCGGTGAAGGAGTCGGCCTGGACGGCGTCCTGCCATTCGGGGCGGGCATACGGTCGGTCGTAGACCGGGCCGTCGTGGGCCACGGTGCGCGGGTCGACGTCGACAATGACCTCGCCTTCCCACGTGATGATGAGGCGGCCGGTGTCGGTCACCTCGCCCAGCCAGGAGTACTCCACCGCCCACTTGTCCATGACCGCTTCAAACGCGGCGATGTTTTCCGGGGTGACCACGGCCATCATGCGTTCCTGCGACTCGGACATCAGTATTTCGCCCGGGGTCAGGGTGGGGTCGCGGAGCAGCACGGAGGTCAGCTCGACTTCCATGCCGCCGTCGCCGTTGGAGGCAAGCTCGGAGGTGGCGCAGGAAATGCCGGCGGCGCCGAGGTCCTGGATGCCCTCCACCAGGGATCCCTTGAACAGCTCGAGGCAGCACTCGATCAGGACCTTCTCGGCGAACGGGTCGCCCACCTGGACCGCGGGGCGCTTGGACGGCTTGGTGTCATCGAAGGACTCCGAGGCCAGCACGGAGGCGCCGCCGATGCCGTCGCCGCCGGTGCGGGCACCGAACAGCACCACCTTGTTGCCCTTGCCGGAGGCGTTCGCGAGGCGGATGTCCTCGTGGCGCATCACGCCGACGGCCAGCGCGTTCACCAGCGGGTTGCCCTGGTACACGGAGTCGAAGACCATTTCGCCGCCGATGTTGGGCAGGCCCAGCGAGTTGCCGTAGCCGCCGATCCCTGCCACGGCGCCGTGCATGACGCGGGCGGTGTCCGGGTGGTCAATGGCGCCGAAGCGCAGCGGATCCATCACCGCTACCGGGCGGGCGCCCATGGAGATGATGTCGCGGACAATGCCGCCGATGCCGGTTGCGGCGCCCTGGTAGGGCTCCACGAAGGACGGCGAGTTGTGGGACTCGATCTTGAACGTCACGGCCCAGCCGTCGCCCAGGTTGGTGACACCGGCGTTTTCGCCGATACCCACGAGCATGTCCTTCTTCATTTCCTCGGTCACCTTGTCGCCGAACTGGCGCAGGTGGTTCTTCGAGGACTTGTAGGAGCAGTGTTCGCTCCACATCACCGAGTACATGGCCAGTTCCGCGCCGGTGGGGCGGCGGCCCAGGACCTTGACGACCTCGTCGAACTCGTTCTGCTTCAGGCCCAGTTCGGCCCAGGGGAGTTCGGTGTCCGGGGTCTTGGCCGCGTTCTCGACGGTGTCGATGTTGAACTTCCGGGCGGTCTCCGCGGGTGCCGCCACTGCGGGTGTCTCCGTCATTTGTTGTCTCCCACGATCTTGTTCAGGACAGAGGTGAAGAACCCGAGGCCCTCGGTGCCGGAGCCGAGCTCGGGACCGAAGCCGGCCTCCACGGCGTGCTCGGGGTGCGGCATGAGGCCCACCACGTTGCCCGCGGCGTTGGAAATGCCGGCGATGTCGCGGCGGGAGCCGTTCGGGTTGAAGCCGACGTAGCGGAACACAACGCGGTCTTCGGCCTCGAGCGCGTCCAGGGTCTTCTCGTCGGCGATGTACTGGCCGTCCTGGTTCTTCAGGGGCACGGTGATTTCCTGGCCGGCGGCGTAGTCCCCGGTCCAGGCGGTGGTGTTGTTCTCCACGCGCAGGACCTGGTCGCGGCACATGAACTTCAGGTGGTCGTTCTTGATCATGGAACCGGGCAGCAGGTGCGACTCGGTCAGGATCTGGAAGCCGTTGCAGATGCCCAGCACGGGCAGCTTGGCCTCGGAATTGGCGGCGTCGATGATTCTGGACATCAGCGGCGCGAAGCGGGCGATCGCGCCGGCGCGGAGGTAATCGCCGTACGAGAACCCGCCGGGAATCACGACGGCGTCAACGTCACCCAGGGTGGTGCCGGCGTGCCAGAGCTCCACCGGGGTGGCGCCGGCCAGACGGACCGCACGGGCGGCGTCGCGGTCGTCCAGGGTGCCGGGGAAGGTGACGACGCCGATCTTCGCACCCGCGAGCCTGCGAGCACCAGGAGCGTTGGCGGCGACGGCGACGGCCTCGCCGATCAGGGGGAGTTCAGTCATTTCAGGCCTCAACGACCTCGACGTTGACGACGTCCTCGATGACCGGGTTGGACAGCAGGGTCTCCGCGGCGTCGCGGGCCTGGGCCAGGATCTCCTCGGTCACCTCGCCGTCGACCGTGAGTTCAAAGCGCTTGCCCTGGCGGACAGAGCTGAAAGCGGTGAAGCCCAGCCGGGGCAGAGCACCGACGATGGCCTTCCCCTGCGGGTCCAGAATCTCGGGCTTGGGCATGACGTCGACAACGATCCGGGGCATCCGGCAACTCCTGTGCGTGAGCGTTGGGTAAGGGCGCAGCGGAGTGGTGCCGTCTCACGCCGATCCGCTGTGTGTTGGACTGGTGAATACAGCGTGAAAGGGCGCTCCGCGAGCTTGCATGCCCATTCTACCGGCCACCGTGCGTCCGGCCGTATTCGGGCGGGGAGTGTGAACGCGGCCTCCTCGGCAGGTCCTTGAGCTGGGGAGATGGCGTCGCGGGGGCGGCTGCGCCCTATGGTCGGGGCTGCCGCGGGTCAGTAGGATGTGCGCATGGCTGAGAAACCGAAATCCGTGGTGTTGTCTGTTGTGGCCGTCGCAGTGTTCGCCGGGCTGGGCCGGATGGTTCTGCAGAAGATCAAGGCTGACCGTGCGGCGAAGGCGACCAAGGTGGCCGGCCCCCTGGATGAGAAGACCCGCGCATGGATCAGCGACGTGGTCCGGACTCCCCGAAAATAGGCCGGCGGAACACGAGCGGGCCGGCGGCGGGCCCGAAGATCGTAAGTCGTCGCGGCCTCCGGCGCTGAGCCGGCGCATGCTGGCGTAGGCACTGTGCCCGCCGGAGTCCAATTGACGCAGTTCAGCATCCTCGCCATCGCATCGTGTCGTATTGCGTGACAAATTTTAAATACCTCCTTGTGGTCTATGTCATATCTCGCTCTCGGTCTGTACTGTATGAATCGGCTGGTATCCGTGGGGGCGGGCCGGGCGACCGCCCGGTGAGTTCCCGCCAGTCCGTTGGGCCCGGCGTTGGAGTCGGGCCGTTCCTTTACGAAAGGTTCAAACACTCGTGACATCACCAGGAAAGAGCTTCCTTCGAAGCGGGGGACTCCGGAGGGCCGCGGCACTGACCCTGGGCTTGCCGGTTCTTCTGTCCAGCATCGCGATCGCCCCCGCCAATGCGGCCCCGGCGCAAGGCCCGGGCGTAGCCGGCGTCGCACAGAAGAATATTGATCCGAACAACTACAAGGACGGCCGCTACATAGTGGTCATGGCGGAGAAGCCTTCCGCGACTTACGACGGCGGGACGGCCGGCCTGCCGGCCACCAAGCCTGCCTCCGGCAAGAAACTGGATGCCACCAAGGCCGAAGTCAAGCAGTACAAGGCCCACCTGGAACAGAAGCAGGCCCAGGTGGCCGGCCAGCAGGGCGTCAAGATGCAGCGCCAGTTCACCGCAGCCCTCAACGGCTTCAGCGCCAAGCTGACCGCGGACCAGGCCGTGAAACTGGCCCGGGACCCGTCGGTCCTCGTCGTCGCGCCGGACACGGAGAACGCACCCGATTACTCCACCGCCGACTTCCTGAAGCTCAGCGGGCCCAACGGCACGTGGAACACCAAGTTCGGCGGCCAGGACGCGGCCGGCAAGGGCGTCGTGGTCGGCGTCATTGACACCGGCTACACCCCCTCCAGCGCCTACTTTGCCGGCCAGGAGGTCAAGCCCCTCACCGGAAATCCCGTCGTCGGCGTGCCGTACCGCACCCCGGACGGCAAGATCGCGATGCTCAAAGCCGACGGCGAAACCTTCAAGGGCGAATGCCAGGTCGGCACCGACTTCGACGGCACCGCCTGCAACTCCAAGGTCCTGAGCGCCCGCTACTTTGGCGAAGACTTCGCGGCCACTGTCCCGCCGGAAGACTGGGCTCCGGGCGAACGGCTGTCCCCGGTCGACGCCGCCAGCCACGGAACCCACACCGCCAGCACGGCTGCCGGCAACGCCAATGTCGAGGCCATGGTTGACGGCAGGAGCTTCGGCCAGACCAGCGGCATCGCGCCGGCCGCCAAGCTCTCCGTTTACAAGGTCTGCTGGGAAGACAACGATCCCAACTCCGGTGGGTGCTACTCGTCCGCGTCTGTCGAGGCCATCAACAAAGCCATCGAGGACGGCGTGGACGTCCTGAACTACTCCATCTCCGGCGCCACGGATACCACCACCGATCCGGTCTCCCTGGCGTTCATGTCCGCCGCCTCGGCCGGGATCTTCGTCGCCGTCTCCGCCGGCAACTCCGGCCCGACTGCCAGCACTGTCAACCATGGCGCGCCCTGGCTGACCACTGTCGCGGCCACCAGCTTCTCGCAGGAACTGCAGGGCACGGTCGAGTTCTCCGACGGCAGTAAATACCGCGGCGCCAGCATCATGAACGGCCAGGTTTCCAATGCCGGCGTCGTGCTGGCAGCCAACTCAGGAGCCGCTGGGAAGGCCAGCCCGAATCTGTGCGGCCCCGATTCGCTGGACCCGGCCAAAATCGCCGGCAAGGTTGTGGTCTGTGACCGCGGCGTCGTGGACCGCGTCGCAAAGAGCGCCGAAGTCAAGCGCGGAGGCGGCGTCGGCATGATCCTCGTGAACCTGTCCGTCTCCTCACTGGACACGGACAAGCACTCGGTCCCCACCGTCCACGTGAACCCGCCCGCCACCGAGGCCATCAAGGCCAAGGTCACGGCCAATCCGGCCATCACGGTTTCCCTGGTCAACAAGGACACCACCGGACTGCCCCTCGAGGCGCAGCCGCAGATCGCCGGGTTCTCCTCCCGCGGCCCGCTGCTCGCTGAAGGCTCCGACCTCCTCAAGCCCGACGTCGCGGCGCCCGGCGTGGCCGTGCTGGCCGGCGTTTCGCCGATCGGCACCGGCGGCGACAACTTCGGTTTCCTTTCCGGCACCTCAATGGCCTCCCCGCACGTAGCCGGCTTCGGCGCGCTGATCCTGGCCATGAAGCCCACGTGGTCCCCGGCGGCGGTCAAATCCGCGATGATGACCACCACTAGCGACGTCAAGAACGCCGACGGATCCAAGAACACCGATGTCTTTGCCACCGGCGCAGGCCAGGTGGACCCGGCCCGCGTGCTGGATCCGGGCCTCGTCTACGACGCCAGCGAGGCCGACTACCTGGAGTTCATCCACGGAACCACCAAGGCGCGGGACATGAACCTGCCCTCCTTCGCCCTGGGCAACCTGGCCGGGAAGATCGAGGTCACCCGCACGCTGACCGCCCTGACCCCGGGGGTCTACAAGGCCCAGTTCAACGTTCCCGGCATCAAGGTCAGCGTGACCCCGGCTGTTCTGAACTTCCGCGCCGCCGGCGAGAAGCGCACGTTCAAGGTCTCCTTTGAGAACCAGGGCGCGCCCCTGGGCAAGTTCGCGACCGGTTCGCTGAGCTGGCAGGGCGCCAACAAGAATGTGGCGTCGCCGATCGCGGTCCGTCCGCAGTCGGTCGTGGCCTTGTCCGACGTCGCCTTCACCTCCGAGGGTGGCAGCGGTTCCGGTGCCATCAAGGTGGTCTCGGGCACGAACGCGCCGACCAACATGACCCTCGACGGTCTTTCGAAGGCCGACTCCACGGCCGCCGAGCTCGTCCCGGGTCCGTTCACCGGCGGCCCGGATGCCTCCAACGTAGTCAAGGACGTCACAGTCGTGGCCGGCTCCCCGCTGGCCAAGTTCTCGGTCATTTCCGCGGATCCGAAGGCTGACTTCGACATGTACGTCATGACCCCGAACGGTCCGCTGACGGTCGCGACGTCGTCGGCCAGCGAATCGGTGTCCATCCCCAACCCGACCCCGGGTAAGTACACGATCTACGCCAACCTGTACGCCAGCCCGAACAACCAGGCCACCAAGGCCTCGGTCGACGCCGCCGTGCTCGGCAAGGTCGAGGGCAAGGCCTCGCTGAGCCCGAACCCGCTCCGGCTCGCCAACGGCAAGGCCGGCAAGGTCACGCTGAGCTGGGATGGGCTTCAGGTCGGTTCGTACATCGGCCGGGTCACCTTCGCCGGTGCCAGCGATCCCACGTTCGTCTCAGTCCTGGTGACCCCGGCCGGGACCGTCGTGGTCCCGCCGACCTCCGAGGACCAGGATTCCAATGACGGTCCGGGTGACGACGCCGATGGCGACAACTCCCACAAGGACAAGAAGGACAAGGGCAAGAAGGTGAAGGAGGAGCAGGGCAAGATGCAGAACAGCGATCAGTCCTTCGCCCCGAACTACGCCATCTAGGCAGAAGCAGCACCAAAATACGGCATCGGCCGGCGGCTCACACCGCCGGCCGTTGCCGTTTAATCCGCCGGGGGCGGAGCCGGGAGAGCCGAGCGCGCGGGAAAGGTCGGGGCGGACCCGGTCCCGGGCCGGCCGGCGGAGCCGGGAGAGCCCAGGGGCCGCGGGCGTCCGTGCCGTGAAGGCTCAGATTGCCCCGGTGGATCCCGCAACCCCGCCCAGCAGCGGCGCCATCGCCCGCCAGCGGGCGATCTCGCAGCCATCGGTGCGGCTGAACGTGCTGTGGACTTCCCGGCCCAGGAACCAGCCGGTCACCACGGCGACCTGCGGACCCCCGTACTGCTGCGTGCACATCTTCGGCGGCCCCGGCTTGGGAAAGAAGATCGCCTCGCCGTGGCGCCGGACGGCCGCGAGGGCGGCGGCGGGATCCGGCAGGGTGGATGCGGCGGAGGCGGCGCCGTCGCCGGCTTCCAGCCTGAAGGTGTATTCGGGCGCGCCGGGAGCCTCGGTGAGGCGAATGGTCAGCTCGACGTCGTTGGGCCCGTGCCGGTCGTCGCGGGGGCTGGCTGTGTCTGTCATGACGGTCCCTTCAAGCTGTTGTCCGGTTCCGTGTGCCGGTCTGCGGTGGTGGGGGCGGACTCGGCCGCGGCGTTGAGCTGCGGCGTTAGCTCCTGCAGCAGCCGCCCCCGCAGCTGCTGCGATTCGGCCGCGAACGCCCGCTGATAGTCAACGTACTCGGCTTTACCTTCCGGTGTCTCGATCCGGATCGCCGGATACCCCCAGTCGGCGAGGTCGTACGGCGACGCCCGCATGTCCATGGCCCGGATCCGCCACGAGAGTTCGAAACAGTCCATGACGAGCTCGCTGGGCAGCAACGGGGACAGCTTGTAGGCCCACTTGTATAGGTCCATGTTGGCGTGCAGGCAGCCCGGCTGCTCCATGGTGCGCTGGTTCTCCCGGCTGGGAACCATGCTGTTCAGCGGAACGGCGTCCGGGGTGTAGAAGCGGAAGGCGTCGAAGTGCGAGCACCGGATCCGGTTCTCCTCCACCACCTCGTCGGTGCGCCCGGACCCCAGCCGCAGCTGCAGGTACTCGTGCCGGAGATCGAACTTGTCCTGCCGGTAGACCATGGCCCACTCGTGCAGCCCGAAGCAGCCGAACTGGGCCGGCCGCGCGGCAGTCCCGGCCAGGATGATCCCTGCGAACTGCAGTGCCTCCCGGCGCTCCCTCAGGAAGGCGTCGACGTCGACCGTCACCGCCGGCGACTCGGCCGGCAGCCCGGCGGCCGCGAGTTCTGCGGCGTCGGCCGCGCGGTAATACTTCCACCCGGTCCGCGCCTCAGCCTCGGGGCCGGAGAGCACGACGCCGGCGCCCGGGTGCCAGCGCAGTAGCTGACCGGGCTTCTGGGTGTAGTAGGTGAACAGGAAGTCCTCCACCGGGTGCTTCCGGCCGGCGGAGCGCCGCTCGAGGTAGGGGTCCGCGTAGCGGCGGACATGTTGGACGTGGGCGGTCTGGCGCGGCAGCCATTCTTCCTGCTGGAGGTGCAAGGGCTTAGCTCGCCCCGCCGGATGAGCCCAGAACATCTTTGGCGGCGTTCCAGGCGGCGATTTCACAGCCGTTTGTCAGGCTGAAGCTCGCCTGAACCGCCCTGCCATCCACGACGCCGGTGACTGTGGCCACCTGCGGGCCGCCGTACTGCTGGGTGCAGGTCTGGTTCTTGGCGGGCGGGGCGGGGCTGAGGATGGCCGGGTTGTTCTTGATGGCGATGCACGCGGCGGCGGCGTTGGGGTGCTGGCTTTCGGCCGCCGGAACCCCGTTTTGGCACACCAGCGTGAAGTTGGCCGCGGTGCCGGCTTCGTTCGGCTTGACCATGATGGCGAGTTCGGCGTTGCCCTTGCCCGGTCCGGACGGCAGCGGGACGGCGGAGGGGGACGGTGCCGGCGAGGTCGTCTCCGTCTCCGGTGACGGCGAGCCCGACGGCGCTGTGGGTGACGGGCTGGAGGGGGTGCCCGACGTCGTGCTGGGGGAGGGAGAAGGTGTGGGCCCGCCGTTCGGCGTGCAGGCGGCCAGTCCGGCCACGGCCATCAGGACGGCCGCCAGGACAAGTGCCGGGCGGCCCGATTGCGTGCGCATCAGCAGTCCTCCTCTGTTTTGCCCAGTCTACCGCCGGGGCGCGTCCTCCGGGCCGGGCCGTGTGGCGGCGATCAGGTCCATCATGGTGGCGTGCAGCTGGCCGACCTGTTCACGGGTCAGGCCCAGCCGGGCCATCATGATGCCCGGGACTTCGGTGGCCTGCTCCCGAAGGGCGGCGCCGCGCGGCGTCAGCCGGACATCCAGGGTGCGCTCGTTGCCTTCCATCCGCTGGCGGGTGATGAAGCCGGCCGTCTCGAGCCGGCGCAGCAGCGGCGAGATGGTTGCCGGCTCCTGGGCCAGGGCGTCGCTGATGTCGCGGACCGACCGCGGGCTCGCTTCCCACAGGCACAACATCACGAGGTACTGCGGGTGGGTCAGGCCGAGCCTGTCCAGGACGGGCTTGTAAGCGCCCACGACGCTGCGGGAGGCCACCGTCAGGGCGAAGCAGAGCTGCTGTTCCAGCAGGAGGTCGTCCTGCGCTGCCTGGGCGTCCGGCAGGCCGTTCGTGGCGTGGCCGCCCTGAATTGCTGGGGTTCCTTGGGTCACACCGACTCCTTCGAATGATTAGTGCACTAATGATTAGCGTACACTGGGAGCATTGTCTTGCTCCCAGGAAAGGATAGCCATGGCCAAGGAAAACGCCGTCGAGAGGTTCATGCGGGCCACCGGGAAGTTCCGGGCGGTGTTCGGGCCGGCCAACCGCAGTTCACTCGGCCACGAGATGACCGACCAGAACAGGCGGCTGCTGGCGGCGCGGCAGGCTGAAACTGAACAGTGGGAGACCTTGCACCGGCCCGACGGCAGCACTTATGTGGTGCCCCGAAACCCTGACGACAAATCCCTGCGCTAGGTCCCTTTTAGCGCCACCCCACCCGGGCCATTTCCCGCTGCCGGGCGTAAAATGAGGGCACTGACACACCGCTGTGCAGCATCCTGAACCATCCGGGACGAGGAAAGGGGGTGGGACTAGTGACACGTGCTGTCAGAGCTTTCATGGAAAAGACCGACAAGCTGAGGCTGCTGTTCGGGCCCGCAAATCGAGGCGACACCGCGGCGCCTGTAGTTCACAAGCACGACGACTTCGAGCACGCCTCGGAAGACGACCTGGCAGGTTTCGAAATCGAGACGGACGACCACGGACACCACTACGCTGTCCGGAAAACGGATCTCGGGAAAGAAGAGGTCTGACGAGGCCCGCTTCGCCGGTTCCGGGTGCCGGGGGCGTCCCGGGCGGCCGCGTGGTACGCGGCCGGAAACGTGGGAATTCGGCCGGAGTTGTGGGGAAGCGGCCGACGACGGGCGGAGACGGGGAAGGGAGCGGCAGGTGCCGCTCCCTTCCCCGTCTTTATGCGGTCCGGGGTCCGCCCGGATGCGCAGGTGCGGCTAGCGGCCGGTGCCGCCGTAGACCGTGGCCTCGTCCTCGCTGTCGAGGTCAAAGGCCCTGTGGATGGCGCGGACGGCGTCGTCGAGCAGATCCGCGTGGGTGACCACGGAGATCCGGATCTCCGAGGTGGAGATCATGTTGATGTTGATGCCGGCCTCGGAGAGGGCCGCGAAGAAGCGGGCGGACACACCCGGGTGCGAGCGCATGCCGGCGCCGATCAGCGAAAGCTTGCCGATCTTCTCGTTATATTCGATGCTCTCAAAGCCGATCCGGTCCTGCGCGGCGTGCAGGGCGGCCAGGGCCTCGGCGCCTTCGACGATCGGGAGGGTGAAGGAGATATCGGTCCGGCCCGTGCCGTGGGTGGACACGTTCTGGACGATCATGTCGATGTTCGAGTGGGCGTCCGCGATGACCTGGAAGATCGCCGCTGCCTTGCCGGGGATGTCAGGTACGCCGACAACCGTGACCTTGGCTTCGGACCGATCGTGTGCCACACCGGAGATGATTGGCTGCTCCAAGGCAACTCCCTCTTGAGTCGTGATCTTGTCGTCGGCGCCGGGCAGAACCCAGGTGCCTTCGTTCTGGCTGAATGAGGAACGGACGTGCAGTGGCACCCCAAAGCGGCGAGCGTATTCAACACAGCGCAGGTGCAGAATCTTAGCGCCGGACGCGGCCAGTTCCAGCATTTCCTCGCTGGAGATGCGGTCGATCTTCCGGGCGGACGCGACCACGCGCGGATCGGCCGTGTACACGCCGTCGACGTCGGTGAAGATCTCGCAGACATCGGCGTCGAGCGCCGCGGCGAGGGCCACCGCCGTCGTGTCCGACCCGCCGCGCCCGAGCGTCGTGATCTCGTTCGTCGTGTGGCTCATGCCCTGGAACCCGGCCACGATCGCGATGTGCCCCTTGTCCAGGGCGGTGCGGATGCGGTGCGGGTCGACGTCGATGATCCGGGCCTTGCCGTGGATGCCGTCGGTGATCATGCCGGCCTGGGACCCGGTGAAAGACTGGGCCGAGGCGCCGAACTTGTTGATGGCCATGGCCAGCAGCGCCATGGAGATTCGTTCGCCGGCGGAGAGGAGCATGTCCATTTCGCGGGCGGGCGCGGAATCGGTGACCTGGCCGGCGAGGTCAAGGAGCTCATCGGTGGTGTCGCCCATGGCGGAAACCACCACGACGACCTCGTCGCCGGCGTTTTGGGCATCCACGACCCGCCGGGCGACGCGCTTGATGCCTTCTGCGTCAGCCACCGAGGAACCGCCAAATTTCTTCACGACAAGGTGCTTGGTGGCGGCGGCCGAGACGGGCAACGTCTGCGATCCGGGCTGGACTTCGGTAGTGGGCAAACTCATTCGCGCACCCTCACTGGATCATCGGGGTTCTGGGCCAGGCAACCAAACGGCGCGACGGCGTAACTTCTCACCCCAGTTTATCGCCGTGCCGCCCGCGCCGTTGAATTGTGACCGAATGGCAGACACTCCGGGTTTTGTCTCCACCGGACATGCCCAGTGCTGCGGGCAAGGAGTGGACATGCTCACTGCTGCCGCGGGACATGCTCATTCTTGGCGGGCTGGAGTGGGCATGAGGGCATTGTGTCCATTCCCGGGCAGGGGCGCTGGACATGTCCGCCGGGGCAGGGTGGGGGAGCTCGGGCCAGGAGTGGACATGCTCAGTGCTGCCGCGGGACATGCTCATTCTTGGCGGGCTGGAGTGGGCATGAGGGCATTGTGTCCATTCCCGGGCAGGGGCGCTGGACATGTCCGCCGGGCAAGGTGGGGGAGCTCGGGCCAGGAGCGGGCATGCTCTCCCGTTCCGTGGGACATGCTCATTCTTGGCGGGCAGGAGTGGGCGTGAGGGCATTGTGTCCATTGTTGGGTGCGGGCGCGGGGCATGTCCGCTGGGCGTGGGCGTGGGCGCGGGGCATGTCCGCTGGGCGTGGGCGCGGGCGCGGGGCATGTCCGCTAGCCGCGGTCCAGCCGGTAGCGCCAGGACGGTAGCTGTTTTCCCGCTGTGTCCTCGGCAACGGGGAAGAAGCGGTCCTTCCGGAAGCCCAGGCCCTCGAGCAGCCTTCGGGACGGGAGATTGGGCTCGTAGACTCCCGCGAAAATGGTCTCGCTGCCGCGGGCGCCGAAAAGCCAGTCGACCAGGGCGCCGGCGGCCTCCCGGCCGAGACCGAGCCCGTGGTGCTCCGGGTGAAGAACGTAGCCCAGGCTGGCTGAGTCTGCGGGAATCCGGCCGGGCGCCGGGGGTTCCTGCGTGTTCCAGGTCCGGGCGTCGCCAACGACTTCACCGGTGGCCCGGAGCTCGATCGCCCAGCCGAAGTGAAACCACTCGGCCGTGGAGGATGCCGCCGCGGACAGTGTCTGCTCAAGCCGGGCGCTGTTCTGCGCGGGGGTGAGCGGACCATGGGACAGGTACCGCGTGGCCGCCGGATGGGCCCGGAACCGGAGCAGGGCGCCGGCGTCGTCCGCTGTCAACGGACGCAACAGCAAGCGCCCGGTGAGGAGCGGCGCCGGGGTGCCGCTGCCGGTGGTTGCCACGAATCCGTCAGCTCAGCTCAGGGCGTTGCGGCGGCCCTCGAAGGCCCTGCCGAGCGTGACTTCGTCGGCGTATTCCAGGTCCCCGCCCACGGGCAGGCCGGACGCCAGCCGGGTGACGGCGATGCCAATCGACTTGAGCATCCGGGCCAGATACGTCGCCGTGGCCTCGCCCTCGAGGTTGGGGTCGGTGGCGATGATGATTTCCTGAATGGCGCCGTCGTTGAGCCGGGTCAGCAGCTCACGGATCCGGAGCTGTTCCGGACCGATCCCGGCGATCGGATTAATCGCGCCGCCCAGGACGTGGTACCTGCCGCGGAAGGACCGCGTGCGCTCCACCGCCAGGACGTCCTTGGATTCTTCGACGACGCAGATCACCGTGGGGTCCCGGCGCGGGTCGCGGCAGATGTTGCACAGTTCCTGCTCGGTCACGTTCCCGCAAACCGTGCAGAACTTGACACGTTCCTTCACTGTGGTGATGGCATCGACAAGCCGCTTCATGTCCTGGGGATCAGCCTCGAGGATGTGGAAGGCCAGCCGCTGGGCGGACTTAGGCCCCACTCCGGGAAGGCGTCCGAGCTCGTCGATCAGCTCTTGAACTGCGCCTTCGTACACAATGTCCTCGTTCGTTTGGAGTGGGGCCGGGGCCAGCCGGCAGGGGGTCTGCTAGAAGCGGGGCGGAAGGGGGCTTCCATCCAGGGAGCGCTCCTCCACCAGTTTCCCGCCCAGAATACGCTCGACGGCGGCCCGGCCGAAGACGCCCGATTCCTCGATCGTTTCGTCGTCGGCGCTGGGGATGTCCTGTACGTAGACGGTGGTCGCGGCGGCAGCTCGGGTGGGGGCCTTCGCCCGCCCGGCCTCGGCCTCGGGACTGTTCGACAGCCGCTGGTACAGGCTTTGCCGGCCTGCCGGGGCGGCGGCCTCGGGAACGGCAGTGACCGCAACAGCCTCCGCGACGGCAGCTACGGCAGCGGCGGCCACACGCGGCGCAACAGACTCCGCAACCGCCGGCGCCGGAGCCGGAGCCGCTTCGGCCCGGGCCGGGTGGTCCGAGGCCAGTCCGGACGGCGCGGACACGACACCCGCGTACTCCGGGATCTGTGCCGCCGCCGGCTCGTAGTGCACAGGCTTCGGCTCGGGCTCGGGCGCAGCGGGTTCGACATCCGGGCTCGTGTACCGGCCGAGGTTCGAATCTGTGCCGACCGTCCAGACGCCGGGTGACTGCTCGACGGCGCGGGCCCACGCGTCATCCGACGCGTCCGGGTCTGCGCCCGGTGTCCGGGCCGGGGAACCAACGGTTTTGGACGCCGGCGCGGCAGGGGACTTGCGGGCCGGAGCGGTAGCGGCAGCCGCGGGCTCGGGGCGGCGCGGCGTGGCTACGGGCGAGGGGTCCCAATCCATTGGTGGTTCCTCGTCCAGCGGAGGGGCGTCCTCGTCCCGGGGCGGTCCCCAGTCGTCATCGGCGTCGGCGTAGGACCCGGAAGGCTCCGAAGGGCCGTCCGATTCGGCTGCTGGCTCGGCTGCGCGGACCTGAGTTTGGATCGCGGGGGCAGGCGCCTGCGGTTCCGCTGCCGGCGCGGCGGCACGGACCTGAGCCGGGGCCGCGGGGGCCGGAGTGGGTTGCGTCGAAGGCATTGAGGCGGCGGGAACGTGCGCCTGGGCCACCCGCGAGGGGACGGCTTCAGCGGCATCGTTGGCCGGAGATGGGGCCTGCTGGGGAGCCGGGCTCAGGCCCCAGGCGACGTCGGCCGACGTCGCCTGGCTTGCGGACGATGCCGGGGTCTCCGGGCTAGCCGGCGGCGCTTTTGGGTTTGGCTCAGAGCTCGCTGGGCTGTTGCTGCTGCCGGCCACGGCCCGGATCTGGCAATCGATGCCGATGGTCTTGTGGATCGCCTGCCGGAGGTTCTCGGCGTGGTCGGCCCGGCCGAAGGCGCCCGCCAGCCCGGCGGTGGTGAACGCGAGGGTCAGGACGTGGTCTTCGAAGTGGCCGACCTGGGCGTTGGGTTCCACCAGCGCCCAAGTGCTGCGTTTGATCTTGGTGAGCGTTTGCAGGATCTCGGGCCAGGCGCGGCGCAAAACCTCCACGTCGGCTCCGGGTCCGGCGGCGGAGCCGGGAGCGGGGCTGGGAACAGCGGCAGGCGCCCGGCCGGGCTCGGCCGGCTCGGGACGCGCGGGGACGGAGGGTGCTGGGGTAGATGCCGCCGGGGCAGACGGTGCAGGGGCAGACGGTGCAGGGGCGGATGGGGCAACCGTTGGGGCAGTCGCCGACGCGGGCAGGGACGGAGGCGCGGCGGCGGGACCTGCGGCAGGGGCGGGCCGGCTGGCCGCCGCGGGTTCGTCCACAGGCCAGTCGCTGGTGCTGACCCGTGGTGCCGTCAGCGGTTCTCGGACGGGCTCGTCCTGCCTGGCGGTCGCGGAGACTGTGGCCGGCGGCTGCTCGTCCTGACGCGGGCCGGAGGGGGTGGTGGTCGTGGCAGCCGGCGCGGCGTGCGAAGGTGCGGCGGGCACGTGCGCTGCCGGCAACTGTGGCGCGGCTGCCTGCTCCGTGCGTGCAGGCGGAACGGTGGCAGGTGCGGGGGCGCCGGCGAGGGGAGCTCCGACGTCGTTACCGGCGTAGTTCAACCGCCGCTCGACGCGGTCGATCCGGGCCGCAATGCCGCGCTCGGTCTGCTCGGAGCTGGGCAGCAGGATGCGGGCGCACAGCAGTTCCAGGTGCAGGCGCGGAGAGGTGGCCCCGGTCATGTCCGTGAGCGCGGTATTAGTGACGTCAGCGGCGCGGGAGAGCTCGGCCGCCCCGAGGTTGTGGGCCTGGTTCTGCAGCCGGGCAATCTGGTCCGCCGGCATGCCGCGGAGGATGGACTGGGCGCTTTCGGGCATGGCCTGGACGATGATGAGGTCGCGGAAGCGTTCCAGCAGGTCCTCGACGAAACGCCGGGGATCGTGCCCGGTCTGGATGACGCGGTCCACAGCGCGGAACACCGTGGCGGCATCCGACGCCGCGACGGCCTCGACGACGTCATCGAGCAGGGAGGCGTGCGTGTAGCCCAGGAGGGCGACCGCGAGTTCGTAGTCCAGTCCGTTTGGTCCGGCGCCGGCCATGAGCTGGTCGAGCACGGAGAGGGAGTCGCGGACCGAACCGCCGCCCGCGCGGATGACGAGCGAGAGCACCCCGGGCGCCACGGGGACGTTCTCCTGGGTGCAGAGCAGCTCCAGATACGCCATGAGAGGCTCCGGCGGCACCAAGCGGAAAGGGTAGTGGTGCGTGCGGGAACGGATGGTGCCGATGACCTTGTCCGGCTCCGTGGTGGCGAAGATGAACTTGATGTGTTCCGGCGGTTCTTCGACGATCTTGAGCAGGGCGTTGAACCCGGCCGACGTGACCATGTGGGCTTCGTCGATGATGAAGAT
Organism: Arthrobacter sp. 01L42; assembly: GCF_056400005.1. NCBI lineage: Bacteria > Bacillati > Actinomycetota > Actinomycetes > Micrococcales > Micrococcaceae > Arthrobacter > Arthrobacter sp. 01L42. Next base: position 56,092 of record NZ_JBFTSL010000012.1, read on the forward strand.
CTTGTAGCGGTCCCGGACGGGGGCGTAGGTGGCCCGTTCCCGGAGGTCGCGGGCGTCGTCCACACCGCCGTGGCTGGCGGCGTCGATCTCGATGACGTCCAGGGAGCCGGAGCCGCCGCGGGCGAGTTCCACGCAGCTGGGGCACTTGCCGCAGGGAGTGTCCGTGGGGCCCTCGGCGCAGTTCAGGCAGCGGGCCAGGATGCGGGCGGAGGTGGTTTTGCCACAGCCGCGGGGGCCCGAAAAGAGATAGGCGTGGTTGACGCGGTTCTTGCGCAGGGCCGTCATGAGAGGCTCGGTGACGTGCTCCTGCCCGATAACGTCCGCGAACGAATCGGGGCGGTATCGACGGTAGAGGGCGGTAGTAACAGTCACAGATAAACCCTACCAATCGGCACAGACATAAAAGACCCCTCATGCACCCGCCAGAGCCCGTTTACCCTTGCTACCTTCCGGTCCTGGGGGAGTTCAACAGGATGACGCCACATGAGGGGCCGTCAGCAAGTTTACCTGACGATTGGGTGTGCCCCGAATTGGCCCGGTTTGGCCCTTAATCCTCGGCGGGACATGCCCATTTTTCGCGGCAGCTGCGGGCTGCAGGAGTGGGCGCGGTGGGGCTATGTCCAGCGGTCGGGCGGGCTGTGGGGCATGTCCAGTCGCGGGAGTGGGCAGTGTGGGGCATGCCCATTCCTGGCGGGAAGGAGTGGGCTAATTGGGACGGTGTCCAGCCCTCGGGCGGGCCGCGGGGCATGTCCAAGTGGCGGGAGTGGGCAGTGTGGGGCATGCCCATTCTTGGCGGGAAGGAGTGGGCTATTTGGGGCTATGTCCAGCTCTCAAGCGGGCCGCGGGGCATGTCCCGCGGAGGAGCCGCAGGCCGGGGCGGGAGGCTCAATTGGGCGAAGCCGGAAAGTTCAGGTATTCTAGTATCTGCTTTTGATTCAGAAGCAACTGGAGAATTCGCCTAGCGGCCTATGGCGCACGCCTGGAACGCGTGTTGGGTTAACGCCCTCGGGGGTTCAAATCCCCCATTCTCCGCGGTTGGCCCCGGTCTTCGGACCGGGGCCTTTTTGCGTCTCCAGGCCTTTCGCGTCCCCGGCATTTCTATCCGCGTGAGCTTCTCGTGAGGTTCTGGCCAAGGCTGCGTCCTCCGCCAGTACCGGCACCGATTCATCCGCCAAGTCGGCTCGGAGGCCCAGCCGCCTGTGCCCCAGCCCCCCGTGCCCGCCCCAGCCGCCTGTGCCCCAGCCGCCTGTGCCCCAGCCGCACTGCGCCCCCGGCCCGCCCCGAACCAGCAAGCCGCCGCCGCCCGCCGGCCCAGATTCAGGCCCGGTATCCCAGCCGGCGCAGCCGGGCCCGGGCAGCTTGCTCGCTCGGGCCCATCCGGCCGAGAGCCACATGCACCACGCCGAGCGTGACCCGGGTGGCCAGGGTTACCGGCAGCGGTATCGGGCCCAGCCGCGCGGTCCGCAGGCCCAGGAGCTCGCGGTACTTAGGTTCAAGACTGACGACTGCGGCCGCGAACAGCACCCGGTAGCCAGGCCTGAGCGCGGGGTGCAGGGGCGGGTCGCGAATGAACGCCACCGTTTCGGTGACCCGTTCGTCGCAGCGGAGCTCGCCGGCGTCGTACCAGCGGTCCAGCTGCTGCCGCATTTCCGCTTCGCTCAGCGGCGGTGCCTCGACGCCCATCAGCCGGCCGGCCTGGGCCCACTCACGGACGTAGGCATCAGGTCCGCCAGGAATCGGCCGCCCCCACAGCTTGTGGGCAGAGAGGAAAGCGTCTGTAAAGGCAATGTGAACCCACCGGAGCAGCTCGGGATCGTTGGCCGCGTAACTGCGCCTGATGCCGTGGCCATCCACAAATTCTCCCCGCACCGTCCGGTGCAGCCGAAGAACCCAGTCCGACGCCGCCTTCGCCGTATCCGTGGAGCCATACGTCACGGTGAAGATCCAGCGGATCGTGCCAGCCAGCCGGCCCAGCGGGTCTTCGCGGAAACGGGAGTGATCGTGGACTCCGGCCAACGCGCCGGGATGGAGCGCCTGCATCAGCAGTGCCCGGATGCCCGCCACGATGGTTGGCATGTCCCCGTGCACGGCCCAGACGGCCGAGCCGGGCAAGTGGTAACCGGCGTCGTCCCCCTCGGCCAGGCCCGGCACCCACTCGGGCACCGAATCGCGCGTCCCCGTGAACGTCTGTTTGAGTTCCGCCTGCCATTCCCTGAGGACATTTCGCATCCTTCATTCTTACCCGTCCCGGCGGCGTGCGGCACCTGCAATTGTGCGGAGAACTACTGGGGCGCCGCCGGCAAGCTACTGGGGACATCCGCGGATCTCCGATTGGTCCCGCAAAAGGAACACGCTGACGGTTCACAGACCCGGCCGTCTGTGGTCACATAGGGAGGTAAGTCCGTGAAGATTGGGGTCTGGCGGACATATTGCGGGAGTCATTTCGTGGGAAAACACTGGGGAAACTCATCGAGTGAGCAGTCAGCGAGGGCACGGACCATTGCCGTGCGCTGCGTGTCCGGAGGCCTGTGCCTGTCCCTGGCCGTGCTGGCATTCGGCGGCTTTCAGGGACTGAGCGCCTTTGCGACCTACGGCGCGCCCACCGCCGTCCCGACGGCCGCCATGCCTGCCTCCGGCGACGTGGGACCGGAGGCCCTGGACCCGCTGGCCCACTCCGCCGCGACCGCGCCAGCGGGGACTCCCGGCGCCGGCGCTGTCACCGCCGATGCCCAGGCGCTCGTGGCCTTTAGCCGGAGCACGGTGGACACGGCCACCCGGGCAGGGGTGCGGGGCGAGCTCAATGTGGCCTCGGCGTCGCTGCACCGGCCCGCGGTGGGTTTCCTCATGGCCCCCCTTGAATCACTGGTGCCTTCGTCCCCGTTCGGGCTGCGCACCAGCCCCCTGACGGGATTCGCGGGCGAATTCCACTGGGGCCAGGACTTCGCGGCCCCCTGCGGCACCCGGGTCTACTCCGCCGACGCCGGTGTGGTGCGGGCGGTCGGGTGGCACCCGTGGGGCGGCGGAAACCGGGTGGAAATCGACCACGGCAACGGTCTCATCACCACGTACAACCATCTGGAGGCGATCGCGGTCAAGAAGGGCGACTCCGTGCGGGTGGGGGAAATTATTGCCCGGGTAGGTACCACCGGATCCTCTACCGGCTGCCATCTTCACTTCGAAACCATCCTCAATGGCTCCCACACTGATCCGCGCGATTGGACATTTCTCCCCATCAAGCAGGTGGATCAACTCGGCCCGATCGACATGACCAGTTACGCACCCGACGCCGGTAAGGCAACCAACGCGGGGATTGGCTGGGCGATTCCTGTCCGGGAGGACCTGACCCATGTGGTGGGCGACGGCGTTCAGGAACAGCCTGCCGCGGTGGCCGCCAAGCCGTCGGCGAGTGCCTCGCCTGCGGCTACTGAAGCCGCCGCCGACAAACCGTCCCCAACGCCTTCTGCCACCTCTAAGCCGACACCCACCGGCACTGCTTCCGCGACCCCGACGCCCACCGGCACTGCCACCTCTAAGCCGACACCCACCGGCACTGCTTCCGCGACCCCGACGCCCACCGGCACTGCCACCTCTAAGCCGACACCCACCGGCACTGCTTCCGCGACCCCGTCGCCGACCGGCACTGCCACCTCTAAGCCGACACCCACCGGCACTGCTTCCGCGACCCCGTCGCCGACCGGCACTGCCACGACGACCGCGCCTGCCGCGCCCACCCCGACCCCGTCGGCAACTGCGACCCCGACGCCGTCGGCGACCGCCACCCCGACGCCGGCGCCAACCCAGACGGGAACAGCCTCCGCCAAGCCATCAGCACCGTTATCGGTCCCGCCGCCGGTGGCACCGCCGTCCTCCGCGCCCGCGTCAGTCTCCGCAACGGCGACGGAGGCTGCCGCCAAGACGGCCACCCCGGTGCCGGCCCCGCTCACTGTGGAGCCGGACCCGGTCACCGCGCCGGCCGATACGCCGAAGCCACGGGCGGTCACGCAGTCGGCCACCACGGCCGTGACAACAGAACCCTCCGCGACGCCCTCAGCGACGCCCGGCGGCTAGCCCCCGCCGCGCCGCAGGGCGTTGTTCCGGCGTCATGTCCGGGAGGCACACCCATACCCGCAGGCCCCGGTGCCGAATAATGGAGTGACCAGTTCAGATTCCCTGCTCCGGACCATCGACATCGCAAGGACGCGCCCCATGACAGCTCTGCACTCCATTCCCCTGACCCTCATCGACGGGACCGAGACCGATTTTGGCCGATTCAAGGGCGAGGTGGTTCTGGTGGTCAACGTGGCGTCCCAGTGCGGTTTCACGCCCCAGTACGCTGGACTCGAGGCGCTGCACAACAAGTTCCGGGGCCAGGGCTTCCAGGTCCTCGGCGTCCCCTGCAACCAGTTCGCCGGGCAGGAGCCCGGCGGCGAGGCCGAGATTGCCGAGTTCTGCGAGCGCAATTTCGGGGTGACCTTCCCGCTGACGGTCAAGGCCAACGTCCGGGGAAAGAACCAGCACCCGCTCTACGCCGAGCTCACCAAATTCAAGACGGGAATCCTGCCCGGCCTGGTGAAGTGGAACTTCGAGAAGTTCCTCGTGAACCGCGACGGCGAGGTCATCGCCCGCTTTGCGCCCACCGTTGAGCCTGACGCGCCGGAGATCATCGAGGCTGTCCAGTCCGCCCTCGACTGACCCGACCGGCCCCGGGGTCCAGAGGAACTCAGCCCTATCCCTAAGCATGCTTAGCGCCTAGACTGGCCGGACCCTCCAACATTCCGGGCTTCCCCGCGGCGCAAGCAACTCTGGCAGCCGTCGGCAGAATGGCCGGGTGTTCCTGTGGAGGGCGCATCAAAGAACTTCGTGAATCACACCAGGGCGCCCACCACGGGGCCCGTGAAAGCAGGAGGAAATAGATGACAGGGAACAAAGCCGTTGCCTACAAGGGGCCTGGCAAGGTCGAACTGATCGACATTGACTACCCCACCTTCGAACTCAAGGACGGCCCGGGGGTCAACCCCGCCAACGTGGGCCGGCAGGTGCGCCACGGCGTAATCCTCAAAACCGTGGCCACGAATATTTGCGGTTCGGACCAGCACATGGTCCGGGGGCGCACCACGGCTCCCGCCGACCTGGTGCTCGGGCACGAGATCACCGGAGAAGTGGTGGAAGTGGGTCCGGATGTTGAATTCATCAAAGTGGGGGACATCTGTTCCGTCCCGTTCAATATCGCCTGCGGGCGCTGCCGGAACTGCAAGGAACGCAAGACGGGCATCTGCCTGAACGTCAACCCCGACCGCCCGGGCAGCGCCTATGGCTATGTGGACATGGGCGGCTGGGTAGGCGGCCAGGCCAACTACGTCCTGGTGCCGTATGCCGATTGGAACCTGTTGAAGTTCCCGGACAAAGACCAAGCCCTCGAAAAGATGATGGACCTGACGATGCTCTCGGACATCTTCCCGACCGGATTCCATGGTGCGGTCACCGCAGGCGTCGGCGTCGGTTCCACCGTCTACGTGGCAGGCGCAGGGCCCGTGGGCCTGGCCGCGGCGACCAGTGCCCAGCTCCTGGGTGCTGCCGTCGTGATTGTGGGTGACATGAACGCGGACCGCCTGGCGCAGGCGCGCAGCTTCGGCTGCGAGACCATCGACCTGAGTAAGGGCGGCCCGGCCGAGCAGATCGAACAACTCCTGGGCGTCCCGGAAGTCGATTGCGGCGTGGATGCCGTGGGATTTGAGGCCAAGGGGCACGGGGCCGGAGCCCACGAGGCCCCCGCCACCGTCCTGAACTCGCTGATGGAGGTAACGGCCGCCGGCGGTGCCCTGGGCATCCCCGGGCTCTACGTCACCGGGGACCCGGGCGGCGTGGACGAGGCCGCGAAGAAGGGTTCGCTCTCGCTCAGCCTCGGAACGGGCTGGGCAAAGTCACTCAGCTTCACCACGGGACAGTGTCCGGTCATGAAGTACAACCGGCAGCTGATGATGGCCATCCTGCATGACAGGGTGCATATCGCCAAGAACGTCAACGCGAAGGCGATTACCCTGGAGGACGCGCCGAAGGGCTACGCGGAATTCGACGCCGGCGCGGCGACGAAGTTCGTGCTTAACCCGAACGGCTACCTGAGCTAGCGGAAACCGTGAACCCGGCGGCACTGTCCGTCCCGCCCCGAAGCCCCGGGGTTTCGGGAGTGCCGCCGGGCGTCCCCGCCCCCGTATATGCCGGAAAGGGCATGTGAGGGCACGCCACCTGTTAACGCTTATTTTTCCAATATGCCTGTCCCAGTTTTTACATTGTTTGCCCAATGTCTGGTTGGATAGTTCTTACTGAGAGGGACCCTGGAAGCACCGCTTCCACCCAACCAAGAAGGCAGCAATGGAGCGCATCGAGGCCGAACACCCCCGGCCACGTCATTTCCTACTTCACCTGAGCGACCCCCACCTGCTGGGGGGTCCGCAACCCTTGCACGGCGTCGTGGACAGCGAAGCCCTGCTCAGGCAACTCTTCGAGGAGGTCCACGCCTCCGGGGCCCGCCCCGAAGCCGTAATCTTCACGGGCGACCTGGCTGACCTGGGCGAACCCGAGGCGTATGCCAAGCTCCGCGCCATCGTGGATCCGGCGTGCGAGGCCCTGGGGGCCAAGGTCATCTGGGCGATGGGCAACCACGACGACCGGGCGAATTTCCGGGCCGGGCTCCTGGACCAGGCCGATAATGACGCGCCCGTGGACCACAGCTACTTCGTCAACGGGCTGCGCATCATCACCCTGGACACCTCCGTGCCCGGCTTCCACCATGGTGAATTGAGCCACGACCAGCTGGACTGGCTCGCATCCGAACTGGCCACCCCGGCCCCGGACGGGACCATCCTTGCCCTGCACCACCCGCCGGTACCGTCCGTGCTGGACCTTGCCGTGCTCGTGGAGCTCCGGGGCCAGCCGGCGCTCGCCGGCGTCCTGCGCAACTCCGATGTCCGCGCCATCCTGGGCGGCCACCTGCACTACTCGACCACCGCAACGTTCGCGGGCATCCCTGTGTCCGTGGCTTCAGCCACCTGCTACACGCAGGATCTGAACGTCCCGGTCGGCGGCACCCGAGGCCGCGACGGCGGGCAGGCGTTCAACCTGGTCCACGTCTACGAACACACGATCGTGCACTCCGTGGTGCTGCTCGGCGATACCCCGGCGGTGGGGGAGCTGGTCTCGCCGGAGGAAGTCCAGCGCCGGCTCGCGGCCGCAGGGATCCATATCCCTGGGAAGGCCAAGCTCGAGGCCCCGTCCCGGACGCCGGCGCACCGCAGGTACACCACCCTGAACTGATTCCCTCCCCGGCCGACGCGGCGCCCGTTTTGGTCACGGTCCGTTACTTCTCCCAGGGCGCCTTGATGGGGTAGTACTTCTCCAGGAAGTCCGTGACCAGTTCGGCCCGCTCTTCCGCCGGGACCTCGGGGAAGCTGCCGTCGTTGAGGCAGAAGAAGTCCATGTTCCGCTTGGCCAGGAGCTTGGGCAGGTAGTTCAGGCCGGCCCGCGCCGTGGTGTCCACATACCTCACCTTGGCAGCTGTCTGGGTCACGGCCCGGCCCGTGAGCAGCGCGTAGTAGTGGTAGAACGAGTTGGTCACGGAGATGTTGTCCGCTGCCCGGAAGGTACTCGCGGCGGTCTTGGCAAACTCGGCCGGGAACTCCTGCTCCATCTGCTCGACCACGCTGCGCCGCAACGGGGCCGCCGTGTGCTCCAGGTGCCGGGTGGTGATGCGGCCGAAGCGGTTCCAGAGCAGCTTGCGGTTCACGCGGGCGGCGTTCTCAAAGCCGCTGCGTTCGGCGTCGTTGTCGCCCAGGCCGATCCGGGTCTCGGCCTCGATGAACTTCGTGATGCCGCCCGGGGTGAAGAACATGTCCGGGCCCACGGCGCGGCCGAAGAACATGTCGTCGTTCGAATACAGGAAGTGCTCGGAGAGCCCCTCGATGTGGTGCAGCTGACACTCCACGGCCTGCGAATTGTGCGTGGGCAGAACCGACGTGTCGGCGAAAAACTCTTCGCTCCGGACGATCGTCACACTCGGGTGGTCGGCCAGCCATGACGGCGCGGGGGAGTCCGTGGCGATGAAGATCCGGCGGATCCACGGCGCAAACATGTACACCGAGCGCAGGGCGTACTTGAGCTCATCGATCTGGCGGAAGCGGGCCTCGTGGTCATCGCCCTCGCCCACCACCACGCCGGCCATGCGGGCGCGGCGGGCCGCGATGTACTCGGGGGAGCTGCCGTCAACCCATGAGAAGACCAGGTCGACGTCGAAGCTGATGTCGCTGGCGTGGTCCGCAAACATGTTCTCGATGGTGGGCCACGTGTGGCCGTAGCGTTCCACCGTGCCGCGCACTGCATCCTGGGCCAGCATGGTGCGGCGCGTCAGGGAGTTCTCGATCGGCAGGATCAGCTGATCGCCTTCGAAGCTCCACAGCTCCAGCTGGACGCCGGCGGAAGCCCCGAATTCAAAACCGCCTTCGGGTTCGACCCTGGGCCGGTAAAGCCGGAAGATCCGGGCCTGGCGGTTCGGCGACAGCTCGCCGTCGGCCACCAGCACGGACGACTTCTTCTTTGCATCCACGCTCATGGAATACATCGGCTCGTCGCGGCACGCCTCCACGAGGGCGTCGCGGAGTTCCTTGCGGTCTTTCCAGTCGACGGCGACCACAGGGCGGTGGTTGTTGCCGCGGACCAGCAGGTAGCCGATACCGGCGCCGGCCAAGACCGAACGCAGGAACATCAGGTCCTCGACCATGGCCTGGTACGGCGTGCGGTTTTCGTTGATCAGCGCATAGCGGCCGCGGTGGCGGACAACATCGGAGCGGGTCCGGAATCTGGCGACTGCGGCCGCCGACGTGACCTCGGCGTGGGCGTCCACAGATGCCTGGCTGCCATAGTAAATCTCGTCTTGGATCGCTGCTTCGGTAATGTCTGAGCTCCCGCTTCTTTGAGTGCGTTGGTGTCTACTTGCATGATAACGCGGGCCTCAAAATTGCCGCGGAAAACCGGCCGCCGCGCGGCGTGCGTGACGACGAAATGTGACGGACCGTAACGGTGAAGCGTAACGGCGGAGCGGGGCCTCAGCCGGTGACGACGGCCAGCCAGTGGTGCAGGAAGGCGGCACCGGCGTCGTCGTGGATCACGTCTTCGCCGAGCCCCAGATCGGCGGCGGTGAGGACATCGTAGGGTTTGACCGGGATGCCGTCCGCGGGCCGGACGTCGACGTGCTTCACGGCGTGGTCGTTGTGGTGCAGCCAGTCGGCCATGGCGTAGTCCGTGCGGGAATCGCCCACCGTGCGCCAGGCCTGCGGCGTGATCCCCTGCGCGGCCAGGAACTCCACGGCCCGGCTCGCGCCCAGGTCCTTGCCCAGCCGGACCGATTCGATATCGGTGGAGATGATGGTCGGATCGACGCGGAAGTCGACCTGGTCATCCGAATCGGGGACGTGGTGGTCCAGCCGCACCACGCCGAGCCCGTGCCGGGCCATGAGGCCCATGGCGTCGGCGTCGAAGAGTTCCTGCTCGGCCCGGTAGTCGGGGTTGGGGACGGCAATGTGCTGCTCCACGGAGACCATGGCCCGCTTGGTTTCGTCGTAGAACATGTGGGCGGAGTAGTCCTCGGCCACCAGGCGGCGCACGTCATCGCCGAAGGCCTGCGGAATGGCGAGCTCGTGGTCCACGTGGACCGGGCCGGGGCCTTCCGCGGTGTAGCTGAACCAGACGGCGCCCTTCTCGCAAATGGCGTGGATGAGGGTGCCGGCGGGCATCCCGGCGGCGATCATCGGTTCCATGACCTGCTCGCGGATGAACGCGTCCGACCGGCCGGTGTTGAAGATGACCGGCACGCCGGCGGCGGCCAGGGCCACCAGGTCGGCGATGATGCCGGGCTGCACCTCGCGGGTGACCGGGCTCGCGACCGGACCGTCGACGTCGAGCAGCAGCGCCAGCACGGGAGCCGACGGCGACGGAACAGGGACAGTCTCGGGTGAAGTCATACGGCCATTCTGTCAGCCGCACGGGGCGTTTGGGTGAACCGCGCAGCAGATCGACGGCCCGGCGCTGGATGTGACAGGCGGCAGGCGCTGGTCGTGTCAATGCGTCGTGTGACAAATGGTTACCGTTTGGCCACAACCTCACGCCGCCGGGGGACATTCGTTCCTTCGGGCGTCCAAGTTCCCTAGGCTGGCATGGTGATATTCAAAGCTGTGGGCGAGGGACGCCCGTACCCCGACCATGGTTACACCACGCCCAAGGACTGGGCGGCCCTGCCCCCGCGTCCTGTCCGGCTTGATGAGCTGGTGACCACGAAGCGCACACTGGACCTTGAAGCCCTGCTGGCCGAGGACTCCACGTTTTTCGGCGACCTCTTTCCGCACGTCGTGGAATACCGCGGCGTCCTCTACCTTGAAGACGGCCTGCACCGGGCAGTCCGCACCGCGCTGCACCAGCGCACCGCAATCCACGCGCGGGTCCTCGTGATAAATGGCTAGGAAGCCGCCAGACGTCAGAGTCCTGCACGGGCACCGCGTCATCAGTGGCTCCGAGCTGAGGGCGACGTTCGTGGGGCAGGACGATACGGCAGAGAACCCCCACCGGCTGCGGCGCAGGATCCTGCACGGCGTTGTGCTGGTGATGCTTGTCGGCCTGATCGTGGCCGCGATCGTGGTGGCCCTCGCCATCATGAACGGCCAGATCAAGATCCCCGGGGCGGAGCGGAGCAAGGCGGCAGTGTCGGTGTGCCCGGCGGCCACCTACGACTACGCGCCGCCGGAGAAGGTCCACGTCAATATCTACAACTCCACGAGCCGGCCGGGCCTGGCCCGGAGCGTGGCCGACCAGCTTGCCGCCCGGAAGTTCCTGGTGGGTGCCGTGGGGAACACGACGTCGAGCTACCGCGGCGTGGCGCTGGTGGTCTCCGGTGCCGCCGGCCAGTCGGCCGCCTTCAGCGTCCAGCGCCACGTGCCCGGCTCGGACTATGTCCAGGACGGCCGCGCTGACCCGAGCGTGGACGTGATCATTACCGGCGACTTCAAGGAACTGGCCAAGCCGGAACTCGTGGACCAGACGCCGGGCCAGCTCAGCTGCCCCCGCGAGAACCGGCGCATCGTGGATGAGGCCACGCTGCCCGCCGTACCCACGGCGACGCCCGGCACGGGCTAAGGCACAGCCTTCCAGCCTTCCCGGCGCCGCGGCCTAGCGGATGGTGCGGACCGGCCGGCCGGCGTCGTCAAACCTCGCCCCGGCCCCCAGCTGGACAAACCGCACCGTCCGGGCGAGCCGTGCCTCGGCCTCGGCGTCCTGGCCCGCCCCGTCGCCCCGCGCAGCGCTTGAGGAGAGCGTGCCGTGGATGAGCTGGGCCAGCTGGGCAATGTCCGACTCGGGCAGGTACCCCTGGGCCATGCCGTCGCGCAGGATGCCCCGCAGGAGCACGCTGAGCTCACCCACGTGGTCGGCAAGTTTGGCAAACGACGACGGCGAGAGCACCGCCGCCATGGCCGGGCCCGGCGGCAGGTGGCGCCGGCTCAGGTCCTCCACCTGGGCGCGGACGTAGACGGCCAGGCGCTCCACCGGGTTCTCCAGCGCATCGAGGGATTCGCGCAGATCGAGCAGGAACCGCTCGGTTTCATCCAGGGCGTAGGCGATGAGGAGCTCTTCGATATCCGCGTAGTAGTTGTAGACGGCGGTCCGGCCGATCTGGGCATGGCGCGCGACGTCCGTCATGGTCAGGCCGGGGAGCCCGTGGGTGAAGAGGAGTTCCCCGAATGCGGTCAGGATGCGACGCTGGGTCTCGGCACGTTGGGCGGCGTTGCTCGCGGCCGAAATCCTAGGCATACGCACACTTTAGCGCGATCTGTCACCAAAGCAGCCGGGCGGCGGACTGTGACACGGCCGGGCTACGAACATCGACCGGTTCTGAGGGGCCACACCTGTATCCACCGCCTCAACTGGGGGTGTCTGATAGACACTGCCACCGCCGGCCCGGGCTGCGTAGCGTGGTGGGTGTGGACAGAAAAGACGAAATCCGAGACTTCCTGATCTCGCGCCGGGCGAAGATCACCCCGGATCAGGCCGGGCTCCCCAACTATGGCGAACTGCGCCGCGTTCCGGGGCTGCGTCGGGAGGAAGTGGCACAGCTGGCCGGGGTAAGCACGGACTATTACACGCGGCTGGAACGCGGCAGCATCCGCGGCGTCTCGGACTCGGTCCTCGGCGCTGTGGCCTCCGCCCTTCAGCTGGATGAGGCAGAGCGGACACATCTGATGGACTTGGCCAGGACGGCCAACACGCCCTCCTCCCGGCGGCCGGCGCGCCGGCCACCGCAGCAGAGGGTCCGTCCCGGAGTATTGCGTTTGCTGGACGGGATGACCGGAGCGGTCGCCCTGGTGCAGAACGGACGCTCGGACGTGCTGGCCGCCAACTCCTTGGGGCGCGCGCTGTACGGGCCGGTGTTCGAGTCCACAGCAGCCGCTGGTCCGGAGGCTCCGGGCCAGCTGCCGAACCAGGCCCGGTACCTCTTCCTCGATCCGGGGGCAGGGGACTTCTACCCCGGTTGGTCCGCAATCGCCGCCACCACGGTGGCGATGCTCCGATCGGAAGCGGGACGGAATCCCCACGACCGCGCATTGAACGAACTGGTCGGCGAGCTGACCACACGCAGCGGGCACTTCGCCGCCTTGTGGGCCGGCCACGACGTACGGATCCACACCACGGGAACCAAGCGCTTCCACCATCCGGTCGCCGGAGACGTGTCGCTGCAGTTCGAGACGCTCGACCTTCCCGGCGATGAGGGACAAACCCTGTACACCTTCACTGCAGAGCCGGGGTCCGCATCCGAAAACGCGCTGGCGTTCCTTGCCAGCTGGGCGGCATCGCCCCCGGCGAAAACCGCAACCAGCGACCCTTCCATCCCGGATCTGCGCTCCCACGCGCGGCCCGGAACACCCAACCCAGGAAAGACAGAACATGACTGAGCACAACGACGCCAACACCCGGCAGAAAGTCTGGTTCATCACCGGGGCAGGCCGCGGTATGGGCATTGACATCGCCAAGGCCGCCCTGGCGGCCGGCCACGCAGTCGTCGCCACCGGCCGCAACCCCGACAAGGTCGCCCGGGCCGTCGGCGAGAACGAGAACCTGCTGGCCGTAAAACTCGACGTCACCAACCCCGCCGACGCCACCGCCGCCATCGCCGCCGCGGTGGATCGGTTCGGCCGGATCGACGTGCTCGTAAACAATGCCGGCAACTTCTACGCCGGGTTCTTCGAGGAAATCACCCCGGAGGACTTCCGGGCCCAAATCGAAACCACCATGTTCGGACCCATAAACGTCACCCGCGCGGCCCTGCCCGTCCTGCGGGCCCAGCGCTCGGGCCTGCTGGTCACGATCTCCTCCACCGCCGGCATCGCCGGCGGGGAGTTCCTTTCTGCTTACGCCGTCTCGAAGTTCGGTGTGGAGGGCTGGGCCGAATCCCTGGCCCCCGAAGTCGCGCCGTTCGGCATCCGCACCATGATCGTTGAGCCGGGATTCTTCCGCACCGAGCTCCTCACCCCGGAATCCACCAGCTACGCGGCATCCACTATCGGGGACTATTCCGAGCGGACCGAGCAGACAGTCACCGCGTGGAAAGGCATGAACGGACTTCAGGGCGGGGACCCGGCCAAGCTCGCCGTCGCCCTCATTCAACTGGCGGAGCTGGATGAACCGCCGCTGCGCTTCGCCGCGGGAGCGGACGCTGTTGGAGTCTTTGAGGCCCGGGCCAAGGAACTCCAGGCCCAGGCCGACGCCCACCGCGAGCTCTCCAGCAACCTGGCCCACGACGACGCCTGACACCGACGCCTGACACCGACGCCTGACACCCAGGCAAGCGGATGACGTCGGGAGCCTCCCGCCGTCGTCCACCCAGTCTCGACATACCCGCCGGACGCCAATGGCTACCGGCCGCCCCAAAACCCTCGCCACGCTGTGGGCCATGCCCACATTCCAGGCCGGGGAACCACACCCAAAGGAAATACACCATGAAGAACGCACGCCTCGGAAGCCTGGAAGTCTCCCGCATCGGACTCGGCGCCATGACCATGGCCGGCACCTACACCAGCGAGGGCGCCCTGGATAACGCGGAGTCGATCCGGACGATCCACCGCGCCCTTGACCTCGGGGTCACCCACATCGACACCGCGGAGATCTACGGGCCGTTCCTGAGCGAGGAGATCGTCGGCCAAGCCGTCAAGGGACGCCGCGATCAGGTCAGGATTGCAACGAAGTTCGGCCTGGTCTCCCATTCCGGCGGCGGCCCCGGCGTGGTCGACAGCAGCGCGGCGAACGTGAGGGCCGCCGTCGAGGGCTCCCTCAAGCGCCTCGGCACCGACCACATCGACCTGTACTACCAGCACCGGATCGACCGGAACACCCCGATCGAGGAGACGGCCGGCGCGGTTGCGGACCTGATCACCGAGGGCAAGGTGCTGCACTTCGGGCTGTCCGAGGCCTCCCCGGAGACCATCCGCCGGGCACACGCCGTGCAGCCGGTCTCGGCCCTGCAGACGGAGTACTCGCTGTGGACCCGGGACGTGGAGGCGGAGATCCTGCCGCTGCTGCGCCACCTCGGAATTGGGTTCGTTCCGTATTCGCCGCTCGGACACGGGCTGCTGACCGGCCAGATCCGCTCCGTCGAGGACTTCGCCGACGACGACTGGCGCAAGACCAACCCCCGGTTCACGGGTGAGAACTTCCGCCGCAACCTCGCGATCGTCGACGAGGTGAAGGCCATCGGCGCCGAGATCGGCGCGACCCCCGCGCAGACCGCCCTCGCGTGGCTGCTGACCCGCGGGATCGACATCGCCCCGATCCCCGGCACCCGCAGGGTCTCCCGGGTCGAGGAAAACACCGCGGCCGACGGCATCGAACTCACCCGTGACCAGCTGGATCGGCTGAACTCGCTCCGGCCCGCCGCGGGGGAACGCCACGACGAGGCCAACATGGCCTCGATCGACAGCTGACAGGAACCCGGCACCAAACAAGGGGCGCGGATGCCCGATCCGCGCCCCTGGCAGCAACTTAGGATTCGACGTCGGCCGCGGCCATTGCCTTGTTCGTGAGGGCGGGCATCATCCCCAGCAGCGCGAGCGTCAGCACTCCCATGATGCCGAACATGACCTGCAGGCCCAGCCATTGGGCCAGCAGACCGCCGGCTGCTGCACCAAGCGGCATGGTGCCCCACGCCAGCAGGCGGTAGGCGCTGTTGACTCTGCCCAGCAAGCGGTTGGGAGTAATGCGCTGGCGCAGGGATACGGTGATGACGTTCCAAAGCACGATCAGCATGCCGCCCACGAAGAAGATTGGGCCAAGAACATAGGGGTTGTCGGTCAGGGCGGGCGCACCCACGAACAGCGCGGCCCCGAAGATCGTCAGCATCAGGGACGTGGACCGGCCGAGCCTGGCCTCCACCCGCTCGGACATGAACGAGCCAACGAAGGCGCCGAGAGCGGAGGTGGTCAAGAGCAGGCCGAACCCCACTTCGGAGAGCCCCATCTGTGAAGCCGGGCCCACGGCAAACAGCACTAAGACCGCGAAGGCCGCGCTGGATGCGAAGTTGAACACCCCGGTCATCACCGCGAGTGTGCGCAGGATCTTCTGGTTCCAGAGGAACCGCAGCCCCTCAGCAATGTCGAATCGCAGTGTCGTCTTCTGCTCACGTTCTGTGCGAAATGCCCCCGGGACCAGGAGCAGGCCGCCGACGGCCGCAAGCCACAGGGCCGCCGGCACGGCAACGCCCGCAGCCAGGCCCATGGCCACCAGCAGCCCGCCCAGCGGGGGACCAATGAACTGGTTGGTGGTGAGCTCGACGGCGTAGAGCCGGCCGTTGGCGCGCGAGAGCTGATCCCTGTGCACCAGCTGGGGCATGATCGACTGCGCGGAGGTGTCGTAGAGCGTCTCAGCCACACCCACCATCAGTGCGACAACGTACAGAGCCCAGACGGAGCCCGCATCCAGCAACACGACGGCGGCCAGCAGGGCCGGCAGCACCGCCCGGCTGAGGTTGGCCCACAACATGAGCTTGCGCCGGTCCAGCCGGTCGGCCAGCGCGCCGGCAGTGAGGGCGAAGAGGAGCCAGGGAAGCGTCGCTGCGACGCTCAGTCCGGCAACCAGGGTGGGTGACTGGGTGAACTGAATGGCCAGCAGCGGCAGCGCGATCTTGAAGACGCCGTCCGCGAGGTTCGAGAGCCCGGACGAGGTCCACAGCTTCCAGTAGGACGCACCCAGCGGCGCACGATGCCGTTCCTTCACCTGCGCGGCGTGACTAGTCATAGGTGGACCATTCCACAGTGATTGAGAAAATTCAAGGTGATTGAATCCAGTACATCGGATTGTAGGATTGGGACATGACGGACGCAGAGCAGCCGAGCGCGGACCAAAAAAGACCCGTCGCGAGCGCCCGGGAAATTAAGGCGTTGGCCCATCCGCTGCGCCTGAGGATCCTGCGCCTGTGCGGGCTGCACGAACTGACCAACAAACAACTCGCCGACCGGCTGGGCCAGGACCCGGGAACGGTGCTTTATCACGTGCGGCAGTTGCTCTCAACGGGGTTCCTTGAACCCGCCGGGGTCCGCACGGGCGAGAGTGGCGCGCTGGAGAAGCCGTATCGTTCCACGGGGCGGTCCTGGAAGCTGGACACCGCACTGAGTGAAGCCGGTCCCGCCGGTCCGCTGGCCCCGCTCGAGGCGTTCCGGGAAGAGCTGACGGAAGCAGGACCGGACGCGCTCGCCAGCCTCTCACGCTTCGTTCTGCACCTCTCCGAGGAAGATGCTGAGGACCTCACCACGCGCATCCACGCTGTGCTGAGCGAATACACCGACAGTGACCGGCAGCGCTTGGACCAGCCCGCCTACGGCGGCATCTTTGTCCTGCACCGGACGTCAGACTAGGTCGCGGTTCTCCCGGAACGGGATTTGGGTCTTGCGCCGCCTTGGCGGGCTTTATTCGTAGATCGTGGGGATGGCCGGCTCGCCGGGCTGCAGCCGGTCCACCACCCGGGGCAGCTCCGCCATGGAGGCTGTGTGCCGGTCCCGCGCCCGCCCCACCGCGTCCGGGCCGGTCCAGCCGGGCAGGATTTCGCCGTCTTTCATGAACTGGTGCAGGAGGGGGCGTCCGTTTCTTTCGGCGGCCGGCGGGTGGTCCACGACGAGGACCTCGTGGGTGGCGGTGCCGCGGGGATCGAGGCGGCGCACGGCGAATTTGCGCCCGCCCATGTTGATCTTGTCCTTCGAGGTCTTCGCCACGGCAGCCAGCTCACCGGAGTCGCCGGCCCGGCTCACCAGCTTGTAGACCATCCCGGCCGTGGGCGCCCCGGATCCGGTCACCAGGGACGTGCCGATGCCATAGGAATCGGCCGGGGCGGAGCGGAGCGCGGCGACGGCGAATTCGTCCAGGTCCGAGGTCACCACGATCCTGGTGTGCACGTTGCCGAGGCTGTCCAGGAGTTCGCGGACCCACCGTGCCTGGGCCACGAGGTCTCCGGAGTCCAGCCGGATGGCCCCAAGTTTGTCTCCGGCGAGGTCGACGGCGGTACGGACGGCCGCTTCGACGTCGTACGTGTCCACGAGCAGCGTGGTGCCGGACCCGAGCGAGGCAAGCTGCGCCGCGAAGGCGTCGCGCTCGGAGTCGTGGAGCAGGGTGAAGGAGTGGGCCGCGGTGCCGATGGTCCGCAGGCCGTAACGCCGCCCGGCGGCCAGGTTGGAGGTGCCGGAAAAGCCCGCGATGACAGCCGCGCGGGCCGCCGCGGCGGCCGCTTCCTCGTGGGTGCGGCGGGAGCCCATCTCAATGCAGGGCCTGCCGCCGGCGGCGCTGGTCATCCGGGATGCGGCCGCGGCGATGGCGCTGTCATGGTTCAGCACCGACAGGACGTAGGTCTCCAGGACGCAGGCCTCGGCGAACGTCGATTCGACGATCAGGACGGGGGAGTGCGGGAAGTAGGCTTCACCTTCCGGATAGCCCCAGATGTCGCCGGAGAACCGGAAGGCGGCCAGGTGCTCCAGGGTGTCCTCATGGACCACGCCGGTGGCGGCCAGGAAGGCGACGTCGTCCTCGTTGAAGCGGAAGTTCGCGATTCCCTCGAGGAGCCGGCCGGTGCCGGCCACGATCCCATACCGGCGCCCGGCCGGCAGTCCCCGGGCGAAGGCCTGGAAGATGGACCGGCGGTGCGCGGCCCCGGAGTGGAGGGCCGCCTGGAACATGGTCAGCTCATAGTGGTCGGTAAACAGGGAGGTCCGGGGTCCGTCCGGTCCGGCCGAAGTGTCCATGATCCACTCTAGGCCGGGCCGCCCGAAGCCGCAGGACGCCGCCCGTGCCGGGAGTTCGCCGGAAACGCCCCGAGGCGCCGGAAACTTCCGGCGAGTCCGGGAGTTTCCGGCGACTTCGACGATGCCGGGCTCAGACGGGGCAGCCGTCCGGGCCGCAGGCGCCGGATTCCGCGGGGGAATCGGTGGTGGCGTCCGCGGCCTCCGCGCCGGCGCCCACCATGACCAGCGGGTGGCTGTCCTGCCACGCCTGCTCGAGGGCGGCGGTGAAGGTTTCGGCGGGTTGGGCACCGGAGAGTCCGAACTTCCGGTCGATCACGAAGAACGGGACGCCGCTGATGCCCAGGGCGCGGGCCTCGGCGATGTCGTTGCGGACGGCGTCGGCGTAGGCCTCGGTGCTGAACAGTTCCGCCAGTTCGCCCGCGTCGAGTCCGAGGTCCAGGCCCAGGGCGGTCAGGTAGTCCTGGCTGCCGATGTCCTTGCCATGCTCGAAGTGGTCGCTGAGCAGGCGTTCCTTCGCGACGTCCTGCTGGCCGTGGGCGGCGGCGAGGTGGATCAGTCGGTGGGCCGTGAAGCTGTTGGCGACCACGACGGCGTCGAACCGGTAGTTCAGCCCCTCGCCCTTGGCCTGGGCCGCGACGTGCTCGAACATCTGCGATACCTGCGCCGGCGCCATGCCCTTGCGCGTGCTCAGGTAGTCCAGTTCGGTGCCGTCGTAGTGCTCCGGGAGCGTGGGGTCCAGCTGGTAGCTGCGCCACTGCACCTCCACGGAATCGCGGTGCGGGAAGGCCGCGAGGGCGGTTTCGAAACGGCGTTTGCCGATGTAGCACCAGGGGCAGGCGACGTCGGACCAGATCTCAATCTTCATGCCCGCAACAACCGCGCCGCCGCCGGGTCCATTCCCCGGCGGCCTGTCGGCTGCGTCACGGCCCCACGGCTAAGGGTCCTCCCGGCTGAGGGCCGGCCGGCGCCCGCGGCCTCACGGCGCGACTGGGCGCTCCATCACGAAGTCGTGCTCCACGGTGTTGCCGAGCTGGAAGGACTTGGTGCCGACCTTGCGGAAGCCGGACTTTTCGTAGAACCGGATGGCGCGGGCGTTTTGGCTGTTCACGCCGAGCCAGAGCCCGCGGGCGCCGGCTTCCGCAGCCGCGCCGATGCTGGCGTGCATCAGTTCGGCCGAGGCGCCGAGTCCGTGGTGCTCGGGATGGACGTAGCACTTGCTGAGCTCGGTGCACGGCAATTCGCTCAGGACCGCGGCTACGTCCGGATCCCGGGTAGGGCCGGCCACCAGCAGGCTGTAACCGCGGAGGTCACCGTCGGCGTCGATCACCAGCACCGTGACCTCCGGATCTGCCAGATAGGCCCGGAAATTTGCCTCGCTCAGGGTATTGGCGAGGTGGGCCGCGATGTCCTCCGGCCGGGACTCCGGCGGGCACGCGAGTGGGAAGGTGACGGCCGCGAGTGCGGCCAGCTTCCCGGCGTCGTCCGCGGTTGCTGTCCGGATCCGGTGCGTCATGGCTAAACCCTAGCCCGCGGCGGGGCCCGGGCATCAACAAGAACTGGCGTGGTTGGGGGCTACATATCAGATGGCGTAGCGGAGGATCCCGACGGCCTCCACATTTTCCGGCATGTCGGATCGGCGCACGGCGAAGACCCGGGCGCCCGAGCCGAGGGCCCGACGGGCGATTTCCTCGACCACGTCCTGTCCGGTGTCACCGTCAAGGGTGAGCGCGCCGTCGTCTCCGACAGCACCTTTGACACTGGCATCCATGTCCACAGCAAGCGTCGCAATGGCGCCGAAGGCGGCGGCCCGCGCCAAGTCGCTGAGGTCGGCGGTGCCGCGGCCGCTGGGGCGACGCTCTTCAAACGTCGTTTGCAGGGCAACAAGATCGGCCGCATAGATCCGGTCAAGTACGCCACGCGCCGCTTCCGCCAATTGGGCCGGGGTCAGTTCATCGGGGTTCCCCTCGATGCCCTCGGACGCGAGGTGGGCGTATCCTGCGAGGTTGCGGTAGATGCTCGCGAGCGGCTCCGTCGCAGCGATCACCAGCGGCAGGGACTGCCCGTTCAACAATGGACGAAGTACGTGGTCGACGGAACGGGCGTACTGGGCTAGCCGTACCTTTCGTCCCTCGTCGCCATGCAGCCGCCCGAAGTGGGAGCGGCCGCCGATCGATTCGAGCCCGACGGCACTGGCTGCACCCTGTGGCATGCCCGGTACCGTGACCTCTTCGGCCGGTCGGTCCGCCGTGACCTCGATGAGCCGTGCCCCGTTCTGGGAGATGGCGAGCACGAGCGCCGCGTTGGGGAAGGTGAGGGCACGGAGCAGCGGTGTGATGGCGAAACGATCGGCCACGCTTACGTGGTCTTCGAGATCGTTGGGCAAACGGAACTCGAGAATCGAAGTCGGCGTCACGAAGATGGCCAGGCTCCGCCCCATCTCAAACCAGAATTCCGGGGATCCCAGCAGCTCGTCGAGAAACGTTTCTATCGCGACGACCGCGTCGTTGCTTCCCGCTTCGCGGAGCTGTGCGACGGCGGAACTGAACAAGGACCGGGCTCTGGACTGATTGTCCTCCGAATGGGCAGGGACGCTGCTCGTCGAAAGATACACGGTGACGCTGTGTGGATCGCGCGCTGCGGCCAGCCGTTCCACGTCGTCCCGGGTCGGCATGTCGATGTGCATGGGGGTGCTCCTTTTTGCTATCTCTCGGCTGGGTCGCACGAGGAGGGGGAATGTTCCTGCACCTGCTCGATGCGCAAAGCCGCACCGAGGGGTAAGCAATACCGGATCAGCTCAGCATCGGACCGCTCGGAGTCCCATGTCAACAGTCGGCGGAACTTGCACTCGGGAGGTGTTCGGCGCCTCAAGGAGCACGTCCACGTTGGGGAACGCCAGCTCGCGCTCACCTGTGACGGACGCGATCCAGACCTCGCAGCGCTGCCCGGGCTGAAGTTCCCGCGGTGCGATGGTGTTTTCCGGGAGTTCCGGCACTCGAGGCTCCAGGCGATGACAGCTGTGGACGGATGAGTTTCGCTACGGAATCGGACCAGGGCCACGGAATCGGTCCGGCGCAGCGCGGATCCGCAGTGCGCCGGGCCGGTTTCGCCGCGTCTGTCCGGAAACGTAGCGGATCCGCACCCTGCGGCGCCCCGCTACTGCTTGAACGCGGCGTCGAAGGAGGTGTTCGAGGCCGGGAAGTCGAACTTCTTCAGCGCGGCGAGGGCTTCGGGGGCGCCGTGGAGCCGGTCCATGCCCGCGTCTTCCCATTCGATCGAGATGGGGCCGTCGTAGCCGATCGCGGCCAGGGCGCGGAAGGACGATTCCCAGGGCACGTCGCCGCGGCCGGCGGAGACGAAGTCCCAGCCACGGCGCGGGTCGCCCCAGGGCAGGTGCGAGCCCAGCACGGTGTTGCGGCCGGTGGGGCGCAGCTTCGTGTCCTTGCAGTCCACGTGGTAGATCCGGTCCTTGAAGTCCCAGATGAAGGAGACGGGGTCGATGCCCTGCCACATGAAGTGGGACGGGTCCCAGTTCAGGCCGAAGGCCTCGCGGTGCCCGATCGCCTCGAGGGTCCGGACGGTGGTCCAGTAGTCGTAGGCGATCTCGGAGGGGTGGACCTCGTGCGCGAAGCGGACACCGTTTTCGTCGAAGACGTCCAGGATGGGGTTCCAGCGGTCGGCGAAGTCCTGGTAGCCGGCCTCGATGACCTTCTCCGGCACGGGCGGGAACATCGCGACGTACTGCCAGATGGAGGATCCGGTGAACCCGACCACGGTGTCGACGCCGAGGGCCTTGGCGAGCCGGGCGGTGTGTTTCATTTCCTCGGCAGCGCGTTGGCGGACGCCTTCTGGCTCGCCGTCGCCCCAGACCCTGGCCCCGACGATCGCCTCGTGCCGGAAGTCGATCGGGTCATCGCACACCGCCTGGCCCTTGAGGTGGTTGGAGATGGCCCAGACCTTGAGGTTGTACTTCTCCAGTACGGCCAGCTTGGACTCGACGTAGCCGGGTTCGTCCCAGCGCCAGGCGTCCAGGTGGTCGCCGGAGACGGCGATTTCCAGGCCGTCGTAGCCCCAGCCGGAGGCCAGGCGGGCGACTTCCTCAAAGGGCAGATCGGCCCACTGGCCGGTGAACAGGGTGTACGGGCGGGGCATGTCAGGTTCCTTCGGTAATCGTTTGGGTGGTCCGTGCGGACGGGGTGAGCTGGATGAGTGAACTTTTGGCCGCGGCGCTTTCCTCCACGGCGGCGAGGATCCGCTGGACGCTCAGGCCGTCCTCGAACGACGGCGACGGCTGGGTTCCGTTGCCCACCGCGGTGAGGAAGTCGCGGATCTCGTGCGTGAACGTGTGTTCCCAGCCGATCACGTGGCCCTGCGGCCACCATGCTTCAAGGTACGGGTGCTCGGGTTCGTTGACGAGGATCCGGCGGAAGCCCTGTTCGCGGACCGGCAGTGTGGCGTCCAGGAAGCAGAGCTCGTTCAGGTCCTCCAGATCGAAGAGCAGGGCTCCCTTGTCGCCATAGATCTCCAGCGTGAGCGAGTTCTTCCGCCCGGCGGCCACCCGGGAGACCTCCACCGAGGCGATGGCCCCGGAGGCGAGGGTCAGCGTGGCCCAGGCGGCGTCGTCGACCGTCACCTCCTCCAGCCCGGCAGCGCCCGGGCGTCGCGGCGTGAAAGTGTGCAGTCGGCCGGAGACCTCGGTGACCGGCTCGCCCAGGAGGAACAGCACCTGGTCGATCGCGTGGCTGGCAATATCGCCCAGCGCCCCGGACCCGGCGGTGTCCTTGTTCAGCCGCCACGTCATGGGCGCATCCGGGTCCACGAGCCAGTCCTGCAGGTAGGCGGCGCGGACATGCCGGACGGCGCCGAGCCGGCCCTCCGCGATCAGCTCCCGGGCCAGCGCCAGGGCCGGGACCCGGCGGTAGTTGAAGCCGATCATGGACTGCACCCCTCGCTCCCGGGCTGCCTGCACTGCCGCGGTCATGGCCTCGGCCTCGGCCAGGGTGTTGGCCAGTGGTTTCTCGACCAGGACGTGCTTGCCGGCGGCCAGCGCGGCGATGGCGATTTCCGCGTGCATGAACCCCGGCGCGCAGATATCGACGATGTGGATGTCATCCCGGGCGATCACTGCGCGCCAGTCCGTGGCGGACTCGGCCCAGCCGTACTTTGCGGCCGCCTCGGCGACGCCGGCCGGGTCGCGGCCGACCAGGACGCGCCGTTCGAACGCCGGGACGTCGAAGTAGCTGGCAACATTCCGCCAGGCGTTCGAGTGGGCCTTGCCCATGAACGCGTACCCGATCATGGCCACACCCAAACGTGAACCGGCGGCGGGGCCGGGGGTGGTTTCGTGGGAATTCATTGCTGGTCCCTAGAGTGTGGAAGCGGTGGGGTCCCAGTCCTCGGGGAGGGCTGCGGAGGTGGGCGCGGAGCTTTCCACATCGATGAACGTGCCCGAATCGACCGACTCGGAGATCGAGACCATGGTGTCCAGGACGTGGTAGGCGAGGTTGCCGGTGGCGCGGTGCGGAACGCCGGCGCGGATGGAGCGTGCCATGTCCAGCACGCCCATGCCGCGGCCCTGGCTGGGGCCGGTGGCCGGAATAACGGTCCATTCCTCGTCGCCGGCGCGCCAGAGCTTGATGTCGCCGTCGAAGTAGTTTGGATCGGGCAGCGAGATGGTGGCCTCGGTCCCGGTGATCTCCACGAAGCCCATCCGCAGCCGCGGGGACTCGAAGCTGAACACGCTGTGGGAGGACGCGCCGGACTCGAACTGGGCCATGGCGGAGACGTGGGTGGGGACCTCGACCGTAAAATCCTCGCCGGCCTTGGGGCCGGAACCGATGACCCGGACCTCCTTTGCCTTGGAACCGGTCGCGGCCACGCGGCGCACGGAGCCGAACGTCTGCACCAGGGCTGTGAGGTAGTACGGGCCCATGTCGAACAGCGGCCCGGCGCCGTGCTGGAAGAGGAACGCGGGGTTGGGGTGCCACGATTCCGGCCCGGGCGTCTGGAACGTGGTCATGGCCGTCAGCGGGGTGCCGATGTCGCCACGTTCGATCAGCCGCCGGGCAGTCTGCAGCCCGGCGCCCAGGAACGTATCCGGGGCGCAGCCCAGCCGCAGCCCCGCGGCGTCGGCCGTTTTCAGCAGGCCCAGGCCGGAATCGCGGTCCAGCGAGAACGGCTTTTCCGTCCAGACGTGTTTGCCGGCATCGACGGCGGCCGTGGCCACTTCCACGTGCGCGGCCGGGATGGTCAGGTTGACGATGATTTCGACGTCGGGGTGGTTCAGGGCGGCGTCCACCCCGCCCCACTCCGGGATGCCGTATTCCTTGGCCCGCGCCCCGGCCGCCTCCTCGAAGAGGTCGGCGATCACGTGGACCTTAAGGTCGGGGAAGACGGTCAGGTTGTCCAGGTACTGCTTGCTGATGTTGCCGGCGCCGATGACGGCGACGCCCACGGGGCCGCGGCCGGCGGCACGGTTCGCTGCTACACGGTTCGGTGCGGCGCTCATGCGTTCACGCCCCGCGCGCCGGCGGAACCGCTTTGCAGGTAGCCCAGGCTCTGGGCGATGCCGTCGAAGATGTCGCCGGAGTAGTCGTCGAATTCCACGACGCCGACTTCGAGGGACTGCGCCGCGGCGATGACGTCCCGCACGGCGATCTTGCCCTGCCCGGCCGGCTGCTGCGCCTTGGTGTCCGTGGAGACGGGGCCGTCCTTGATGTGGATGAATCTGACCCTGTCGCCGAGGCGCTGCAGCAGTTGCACCGGGTCCTGGCCGCCGACGGCGGCCCAGTAGGTGTCCACTTCCAGGACGAGTTCCGGGTCCAGGAGTCCCTCGAAGTACTCCAGGGCGGTCTGGCCCTCGATGCTGGACTCCAGCTCCCAGGCGTGGTTGTGGTAGCCGACGCGGATGCCGTACCCGGCGCCCTTCTTGGCGGCGGCGTTGAGCTTCGCTGCGGTGGCCTGGATGTCCTCGGCGGACTGCCAGTGCTCGGCCGGGAGGTAGGGGTCGATCACCGTGGTGATGCCCAACTCCTTGGCCGCGGCGAAGATTTCGTCCTGGTCCTGGCTCAGCAGCGGGGCGTGGCCGGACGGGGCGGTCAGGCCGTTCTCCTTCAGGGCAGCGCCGAGCTCGGCGGCCGTGGCGACGAAGTTGTAGGGCTCAACCTGGGTGAAACCGAGTTCGGCGACCTTTTTGATGGTGCCGTGCAAGTCTTCCTGGAGGGCGTTGCGGAGGGTGTACAGCTGGATTGAATAAGACACGGGATTCCTTTGCACGAGTTCGGCTTCGAAGGTGTGAGGGTCAGCCCTGACGGCGGGAAGGGGCGTCCATTCCGTTTGATTCTGCGCGAAGAAGGACTGCACGCCCACGGGCAGCGAGATGGTTTGTCTGGAGCGGAGGAACACGATGGCTCCAAACTAGGGAGACTTTTGCCGGGCGTCAAGCAAAAGTTGGAAACTACGTGTCAATCTTTGTGAAGCGTGACATGCAGAAGATCTTCGTGCTATCACTTACTCATGAGTACGCCCACCGGCACCGAGCCCGCAACCCCCGAGGCCGGGGGCAGCCTGTCCCGCGCCGGAGACCTCTTCCAGCTCCTGCGCGACGGCAGGGCCCGGACCCGCGCGGAACTGGCCCTGACCACCGGGCTCGCCCGGTCCACTGTCGCTTCCCGCATCGATGCGCTGATGGTCTCCGGGCTCGTCGGCCCCGCCGGGGAGGCGAGCTCCAGCGGCGGCCGCCCGCCGTCGCGCTTTGCCTTCAACCCGGCGGCCCGCGTCGTCCTGGCGGTGGATGTCGGGGCCACCCACGTGATCATCGCCGTCACGGACCTCGGCGGGACGGTGCTCGCGGAGCGCCGGCTGGCGCAGGATGTCGCCGACGGCCCGGTGGTTGTCCTGGACCGGGTGATCGAGGAAGGGCTGCAGCTGCTCGGCGGGGCCGGCCGGGGAATTGGGGACCTGGCCGGCGCCGGCATCGGGCTCCCGGGGCCCGTGGAACACGCCACCGGCATGCCGGTGAAGCCGCCAATCATGCCCGGCTGGGACGGGTTCGACGTCGTCCGCCACATCCAGCGGTCCCTTCCGGTGCCGGTCCTGGTGGACAACGACGTGAACATCATGGCGCTGGGGGAGCGCACGGCGCACTGGCCTGACGACGAAAACTTCCTGTTCATCAAGGTGGCCACCGGCGTCGGGGCGGGCATCATCAGCAGCGGCCAGCTCCAGCGCGGAGCCAACGGGACGGCCGGCGACCTCGGACACGTCCGGGTTCCGCGTGGCGATGACGTGCTGTGCCGGTGCGGGAACTACGGGTGCCTCGAAGCCCTGGCGTCCGGGCCCGCCGTCGCCAAGGCGCTGACGCGGCAGGGCCTGCCGGCGCACGACGGCGGCGATGTGTTGCGCCTGGTCGCCGAAGGGAACCTGCAGGCCATCCAGGCGCTGCGGCAGGCCGGCAGGGACCTCGGCGACGTCCTCTCCATGGTCGTGAACCTGCTGAACCCCTCGGTGATTGTGATCGGCGGAAGCCTCGGCCAGGCCGGGGAGCATCTGATGGCCGGCGTCCGCGAGGTGGTCTACCGGCGCTCGCTGCCGCTGGCCACGACGCACCTGCGGATCGGCGTGTCCCGGGCCGGTGACCAGGCCGCGATCCTCGGCGCCAGCCAGATGGTCACGCAGCATGTGCTCTCACCCGCGGTCATTGAGGCGACCCTGCAGGCCACGGGCTAGGGGTGTCCCGGAAAGCGGCGCGCCCGGCAGGGGTGTCCCGGAAAGCGTCACATTCCGAAGGCGCGGCCGGGGCCCGTGATAGCAATGGGACTGATGAAATCATATTTCTGCCCGGCCGCCGGGCTACGGGCCGCCCCATGAGCAGCGTGGCCCGGGCGCCGCGCGGCTGGCTCCTCATGCTCGCGATCGGGCTGATCGCGCTGAACATGCGCGGCCCGTTGGTGGCGGTGGCGCCGGTGATCGCCCAACTGGAGGACGATCTCGGGTTCACCCCGGTGGAATTGGGATTCCTGACCGGCATCCCGGTCCTGTGCTTTGCCCTGGCCGCGCCCCTGGCCTCGCTGGCCGGGCGCAAGTTGGGGCCAGAATTCGCCATCACCCTGACCCTGCTCGGGGTGCTCTTCGGCGTCGTGGTCCGCTCGGCCGGCGGGGGTGCCCTGGTCATGCTGGGCACGGTGATCCTCGGCGTCGCCATTACGATCGGCAACATCGTGGTCCCGCTGATCATCCGCCGTGACTTCACCCCCGCCCGGCAAGGCGCGGCAATGGGCACCTACACCGCGGCACTGAACATCGGCTCGTTCCTGACCTCCATGGTGTCGGCGCCGCTGGCTGAACTCCTGGGCTGGCGGCCCGCGATTGCCGCCAGTGGCCTGTTCGCGGTGGCGGCCGCCGCCGTGTGGGTGATCGCGGTTGGCCGGCGGGCCTTCACTCCTGCCGCCGTCGCCGCGGCGGACCCGCGGCGGCCCGGCAAGCTCACCTCCCGGTGGACCACGGCAGCGCTGACCTTCGGGTTCGCCGGGCAGGCGTTCTCCTACTACGGAGTGACCGCCTGGCTGCCGAGCCTGCTCTCGGACGAACTCGGCATGGCGCCAGCAGCCGCCGGGGCAGGGTCCTCGCTCTTCCAGATCCTGGCCATCGTGGGCGGACTGGGCGTGCCGCTGGCGGCCCGGTTCGCCAGTACGACGGCGGTGGGCCTCGCCCTCGGGCTGCTGTGGCTCACCGTACCCGTGGGCCTGCTGCTGGCACCGGAGCTGTGGTGGCTGTGGTGTTCCTTCGGCGGTGTGGCCCAGGGCGGCGGCATCACGCTGATCTTCCTGGCCATTATCCGGCTGGCGCGGGACCAGGCCTCGGCGGCCCGGATGTCCGCCGTCGTCCAGGGGACGGGATACTCCTTCGGGGCAGTGGCGCCGACCCTGCTGGGCTACGTCCACGGGACCACTGGCGCCTGGACCGGACCGCTGCTGATGATCCTGGGCTCGGTGGCCGCGTTCATCCTCGGCACCTCGCTGTCACTGCGGCGGGTGCCGAAGCCCCACTGATTCGCTGTCGCGCGCCGGGGTGTCGTCTCGACGCCGTTGTCGAGCACGGGGGGATTTTCCGTTGCTGGACTGCCACCCGGATTTCGGGGCGCCTGTTGCGAAGGGCCTGGCAGCCCAGCCAACGGAAATCTGTGCGGACCCGGTTGCCCGGGACGCGGAGTCCTACGCCGGAACCAGTGCGGGGTCCCCGCTGGCGGCGTCGGCGCCGTCGCGCGCTTCATGCAGGAAGCGGTCGTAGGCCGGGAGCGTCAGGAAGGCCGGGAACTCGCTGCTGAGGGTGACTTCCTCGAAGATGTCCCGCGCGTCGGCGAAACGGTCTCCTTCGAAGCGCTCCAGCTTGGCGAATTCCTCGTCCAGCATGTCCTCCACCCACTCCCGGGTGATTACGTCGCCGTGGTCAGTGATGGCCCGGGCAAAGATCCACTGCCACAGCTGCGAGCGGGAGATTTCCGCGGTGGCGGCATCCTCCATCAGGTTGTGGATGGCCACCGCGCCGTTGCCGCGCAGCCAGGATTCGATGTAGCGGATCCCCACTTCGATGTTGTTCCGGATCCCCTGCTCAGTGATGGTTCCGGTGGTCGCGGAGATGTCCAGGAGCGCGCGGTCGTCCGGGGTGACGTCTTCGCGGAGGCGCTCGAGCTGGTTCGGACGCTCGCCGAGGACGGCGTCGAACACCTCGCGGCAGACCGGCACCAGGTCCGGGTGCGCCACCCAGGAGCCGTCGAAGCCGTCGCCGGCCTCGCGGGTCTTGTCCGCGCGGACCTTCTCGAAGGCGATCGCGTTGGCATCCTGGTCCTTGCGGTTGGGGACAGCCGCGGCCATGCCGCCGATCGCCATGGCGCCGCGCTTGTGGCAGGCCCGGACGAGCTGTTCTGTGTAGGCGCGCATGAACGGCTGGGTCATGGTGACCTGGCCGCGGTCCGGGAGCACGAAGCGCGGGCCGCGGGTGCGGAAGTTCTTGATCAGGGAGAAGATGTAGTCCCAGCGGCCGGCGTTCAGGCCCGCGGCGTGGTCCCGGAGTTCGTAGAGGATCTCCTCCATTTCGAACGCCGCGGTGATGGTCTCGATCAGCACGGTCGCGCGGATGGTGCCCTGCGGGATACCCAGCAGGTCCTGCGCCATGATGAAGATGTCGTTCCACAGCCGGGCCTCGAGGTGGTTCTCGATCTTCGGCAGGTAGAAGTACGGGCCTTTGCCCTGGGCGATCAGGCGGCGGGCGTTGTGGAAGAAGTACAGGCCAAAATCCACGATCCCGCCGGCAATAGGCGTGCCATCGATGAGCATGTGCTTTTCCGGCAAGTGCCAGCCGCGGGGGCGGACCACGACTGTGGGCAGTTCCCCGGCCGGGCGCAGCTTGTACTCCTTGCCCTCCGGGGAAGTGAAGTCGATCCGGCGCTCCAGCGCATCGGTGAGGTTCAGCTGGCCCTGGATCACGTTGCGCCAGGACGGCGTGGAGGAGTCCTCCATGTCCGCGAGCCACACCTTGGCGCCGGAGTTCAGCGCATTGATCGTCATCTTCTTGTCGACCGGCCCGGTGATTTCCACGCGGCGGTCCTCCAGGCCCGGGGCCGGGGGAGCGACGCGCCAGTTCGGGTCGTTGCGGACGGACTCGGTCTCGCGCAGGAACCGCGGGTCCTGGCCCTTGGAGATCTGCTGGCGGCGTTCCTGCCGTGCCTGCAGCAGCTCCCGACGGGGCCCTGCCGTGGCCTTGTGCAGCTTGGCAACAAACGCCAGCGCGTCCGGCGTGAGGACCTCGCTCTGCCGGCAAATCGGCTGCGCGGTCAACGTGATCCCGTTGATAGTGAAGTTGTCAGTGAAGCTGTTCATCTCAATCTCTCCTTGGAGAAGCAAAAGTTCGACGGCGGGTGGTGACGTGCGCTGAAGACGGCGGGCCGGATGCTCCGGAAGCGTGCGTAAAAGGGGTCCCATTGCCGCCCCGCCGAGGTGGGCAATGGCGAAGGCGGCAATGGGGAATAGCACGCGGAGGAGCGTTCGGTCCGCTGGCGGAACTGCCGCCGTCGTGAGTTCTAGTGGAACTGGCCTTCTTCGGTGGATCCCACCAGGGCCAGGGTGGATGCGTTCGGGTTGAGCGCGGTGGCAATGTCGTCGAAGTAGCCGGTGCCGACTTCGCGCTGGTGCTTGGTGGCGGTGTAGCCGCGGGACTCGGAGGCGAATTCCTTCTCCTGCAGCTCGACGTACGCGCTCATGCCTTCCCGGGCGTAGCCGTGGGCGAGGTCGAACATCGAGTAGTTCAGGGCGTGGAAGCCGGCCAGGGTGATGAACTGGAAGGTGAAGCCCATGGCGCCGAGTTCGCGCTGGAACTTCGCGATCGTGGCGTCATCGAGGTGCTTGCGCCAGTTGAACGACGGCGAGCAGTTGTAGGAGAGCATCTGGTCCGGAAACTCGGCCTTGACGGATTCCGCGAATTTGCGGGCCAGCTCCAGGTCCGGGGTGCCCGTCTCCATCCAGATGAGGTCGGAGTACGGGGCGTAGGCCTTGGCGCGGGCGATGCAGGGTTCGATCCCGTTGCGGACCTTGTAGAAGCCCTCCGGGGTGCGGACCGGCTGGCCGCCTTCGCGGAGGATGAATTCCTGGTCACGCTCGTCGACGTCGGAGGTGATCAGGGTGGCCGCCTCGGCGTCGGTGCGGGCGATGATGACCGACGGGGTACCGGCGACGTCGGCGGCGAGCCGGGCAGCGTTCAGCGTCCGGACGTGCTGCTGGGTGGGGATCAGGACCTTGCCGCCGAGGTGGCCGCACTTCTTTTCCGAGGCGAGCTGGTCTTCCCAGTGCACGCCCGAGGCGCCGGCCTGGATCATCGACTTCATGAGCTCGTAGGCGTTCAGCGGGCCGCCGAAGCCTGCCTCGGCGTCGGCCACAATCGGGACCATCCAGTCCTCGACGGTCTGGATGCCCTCGGAGAACTCGATCTGGTCCGCGCGGAGCAGGGCGTTGTTGATGCGCCGGACCACCGTGGGAACGGAATTGGCGGGGTAGAGCGACTGGTCCGGGTAGGTGTGGCCGGAGTTGTTGGCGTCCGCGGCGACCTGCCAGCCGGAGAGGTAGATGGCGCGGAGGCCGGCCTTGACCTGCTGCACGGCCTGGTTGCCGGTCAGGGCGCCGAGGGCGTTGGTGTAGCCGCCGGTCTTGTGCTCCTCGGTGAGCTGCTTCCACAGCTTTTCGGAGCCGCGCCGGGCGAGGGTGTGTTCTTCGGAGACGCGGCCGCGGAGGCGGACGACGTCGGAGGCCTTGTAGTCCCGGGTCACACCTTCCCAGCGGGGGTTGGCGGCCCACTCGAGCTCCAGTGCGGCGGCCTGCTGCTCGGGCGTCTGCTGGGTGGGCTCAAATGCTGCAGTCATCTTTGTCTCCTTGGTGGGTCCGGGGCCGGTCAGTCTGCGTCTCTGCAGATCCTGGCTGGTTGTTCCCGGATAGTGAATCTTTCCGTGAGTTCTACTTTTCTGCACTTTCCAAGGGGTTTCTAGACCAAAGCTATGGAAAGAAATGCACTTCTTCGCGTATTCTCAAGAAATGCACTCAACCAGCTGGAACCGCCAAGCCCTTGCGTCGTCCGCGCCCGCAGCGCCGGAGGTGGATGTCATCAGCCTGGGCCGGCGCGTCCGGCATCTGCGCAAGGCGGCAGGGCTCACGCTCGATGACCTGAGTGCCGCCGTCGGGACGGCCCCCAGCCAGCTGAGCCTGATGGAAAACGGCAAACGCGAGCCCAAGCTTGGTCTGCTCCAGCAGCTGGCGGCCGCACTCGGGGTGAGCATCGACGAACTGCTCGGCGCGGAGCCGCCCAACCGGCGTGCGGCGCTGGAGATCGAGCTGGAACGGTACCAGCGCAGCCCCATCTATGAGTCCCTGAACCTGCCCAAGATCCGCATCAGTTCGCGGCTTCCGATGGATGTGCTGGAGTCCATGGTGGGCCTGCAGCATGAGCTTGAACGCCGGCTCAATGAGCAGGTCGCGACGCCGGAGGAGGCCCGCCGCGCGAACGGTGAACTGCGCGCGATGATGCGCGAGAGGAACAACTATTTCCCCGAGTATGAGGCCGAGGCGCAGAAGGTCCTGGCCTCGGTGGGCCACACCAGCGGTCCGCTATCCCACCACGTCATTTCGGACATCGCCGGGCATCTCGGATTCAGCCTCCACCATGTGGGTGATCTCCCTCATTCCACGCGTTCGGTGACTGATCTTAAGAACCGCCGAATTTATCTCACGCAGAACGCCCGCAGCGATCACGACCCCCGTTCGGTGCTGCTGCAGGCGCTGGGCCATTACGTCCTGGGCCACCAGACGCCGAACAACTACGGCGATTTCCTGATGCAGCGCGTGGCCACGAACTACTTCGCCGCCGCGCTGCTGCTGCCCGAGCAGGCCACCGTGGCATTCCTGCAGGAGGCCAAGCAGGCCAAGGAAATCGCGGTCGAGGACATCCGGGACGCCTTCGCGGTGTCCTACGAGACCGCCGCGCACCGCTTCACAAACCTGGCCACCCAGCACCTGGGCATCCGCACGCACTTCCAGAAGACGCACAAGAGCGGCATCATCTACAAGGCCTACGAGAACGACGGCGTGACGTTCCCGCAGGACCACACCGGCGCCATCGAGGGTCAGTTCTCGTGCCGGAACTGGACGTCCCGGGTGGTGTTCGACGTCCCGGACAAGTTCAGCGCCTACAACCAGTACACCGACACCCCGGCCGGGACGTACTGGTGCACGGCCCGGACGGAACGCTCCGCGAACGGGGAGTTCTCGCTCTCCGTGGGTGTCCCGTATGCGCACGTGAAGTGGTTCCGCGGCCGCGACACCACCGAGCGGTCCAAGTCCACCTGCCCGGACGAAAGCTGCTGCCGCCGCCCGCCGGCGTCGCTGACCGCCGAATGGGCCGGGAACGCCTGGCCCTCGGCCCGGGCCCACTCCCACCTGCTGGCGGCCATGCCGCCGGGCGCCTTCCCGGGCGTGGACGAGACAGAGGTCTACTCCTTCCTGCAGGCGCACTCGGGGAGTTGACCCTCCCGCAGCTTCTGCAGGATTTTCCCAGACGCTCCCTCAGGTCCTGCGGTTTTTGGCGGGACGCTCCCTCAGATCAGGTGAGGAAGCGTTCGGCGATCGGTTGCCAAAGCTGAGGGAGCGTTCCGTGGGGGGCGGCTGGCAGGCGGGCGGACTATATTGGCCTGTGTCAGCTCATCGATCCATCTCGCGGGAGCGTGCGCCCATGGCCAAGGAACTTGCCACCCAGCTCATCGAACAACTCCAGGCTGCCGGCGTGCAGCGGATCTACGGGATTGTGGGGGACAGCCTCAACCCGATTGTCGACGCCGTCCGCAAGACCGGCGGCTCGCAACAAGGCGGGATCGACTGGATCCATGTCCGGCATGAGGAGGCGGCCGCCTTCGCCGCGGCGGCGGAAGCCCAGTTGACCGGCCGGCTCGCGGTGTGCGCCGGCTCCTGCGGACCCGGCAACCTGCACCTGATCAACGGCCTGTACGACGCCAACCGTTCCGGGGCGCCGGTGCTGGCCATCGCCTCTCACATCCCCAGCAAGCAGATCGGCAGCAGTTTCTTCCAGGAAACCCACCCCGACCGGCTCTTCAACGAGTGCTCGGTCTACTCCGAGCTGATCAGCACCGCGGAGCAGGCGCCCCGCGTCATGCACAGCGCCATCCAGCACGCCGTCGGCCTCAGGGGCGTCGCCGTCGTGACCCTTCCCGGTGACATCGCCGGCCTGGAGGCGACGGCCGAAACGCCGGCCCCGGCGACCTTCCGGCCGGCGACGCTGATGCCGGACCCCGCGAGTGTGCAGGAACTGGCCGACGCCATCAACGCCGCCGGCAAGGTGGCCATCTTTGCCGGTGCCGGCGTCGAGGGCGCCCACGACGAGGTGATTGCGCTCGCCGGGCTGATCGCGGCGCCGATCGGCCATAGCCTCCGCGGCAAAGACTTCATGCAGTACGACAACGCCTATGACATCGGCATGACCGGGCTGCTGGGTTACGGCGCCGCGGCCGAGGGCATCGAGGACGCGGACCTGCTGATCCTGCTGGGAACGGACTTCCCGTACGACCAGTTCCTTCCCGGAACCCGGACGGCGCAGGTGGACCGGGCCGCGCACAAACTGGGGCGGCGGACCGACGTCGACGTCGCAGTGCACGGCGACGTCCTCCCTACCCTTGCCGCCCTCATGCCGTTGGTCACGGCCAAGAAGAGCCGCCGTTTCCTGGATGCGATGCTGAAGAAGCACGACCGGCTCATGAACAAGGCCGTGGGGGCGTATACCCGCAACGTCGGGACGAAACAGCCGATCCACCCGGAATATGCGGCCTCGCTGCTGGACCAGGTGGCGGCGAGGGACGCGATTTTCACGGCGGACACCGGCATGTGCAATGTCTGGACCGCCCGGTACATCAACCCGCTGGGCACCCGCCGGCTGATCGGCTCGTACCTGCACGGGTCCATGGCCAACGCGCTGCCGCACGCGATCGGCGCCCAGCTGGCCTACCCCGGCCGGCAGGTGGTTTCGGTCTCCGGCGACGGCGGCCTGTCGATGCTGCTGGGCGAGCTCATTACGGTCGCCGCGCACCGGCTGCCCGTGAACGTGGTGGTCTTCAACAACTCCACCTTGGGCATGGTGAAACTCGAAATGCTGGTGGACGGGCTCCCGGACTTCGGCGTCGACGTCCCGGACGCCAACTACGCGGACGTTGCCCGGGCCCTGGGCTTCCACGCCGAGCGCGTCACGGATCCGTCCCGCATCGAGGCCGCGTACCGGGAAGCCTTCGCCCACCCCGGCCCGTCGCTGGTGGAGCTCATCACGGACCCCAAGGCGCTGTCCCTCCCGCCGAAGATCAAGGGCGCGCAGGTCCTGGGCTTCGCCACGGCGATGTCCAAAGTGGTCCTGAACCGGGGCGCCGGCGAGGCCGTCAGTATGGCACGGAGCAATCTGCGGAACGTCCCGCGGCGCTAGGGGCGGGCCCGGCGAGTTCGCCGGAAGCTGCCCGGCTCGCCGGACATGTCCGGCGAACTGGAGACATTCCGGCGAACTGCGCACCAATCGAGGCGAAGGGGGTGGCCATGAAAGATCACCGCATGGCGAAAATTGTGGCGGCGGGAACCATCGCCGTGCTCACGGCTTGTGCGCCCCCGGTACCAAGGCTTGTGAAGGCCGACGGCGTCGAACGGGTGCCGGTGGACCGCGCCGCGTACGCTGCCGAATTTCAGGCATTCCGGGCCTCCGCCCTGACGTTGGGAGCCGCGCTGCTGGCCGACGGCGGTGAAGGGGCCGAAGGGAACGTGGTGTCGTCCCCCGGCAGCCTGCTGATCGCGCTCGCCATGCTGCGGGCAGGGGCGTCCGGGGAGACCGCCGTCGAAATGGACCAGGTGCTGGGGCTCCCGGACGGCAACCGGGATGAGGCCATGAACGCCCTGCTCGAGTCCCTGGCTGCGTACGACGGTGATCCCGGCTCGGTCGACGAAAAGGACCCGCCCCGGAAGCCGGTCATGCATGCGGCCAACGGTCTGTTTGTGGACAAGGACGTACCAACCGGAAAGAACTACCTGGAAACCCTTGCCCGGCACTACGGCACCGGGGTGTACCCCGTGGACTTCCGGGATGAGGCCGCCACGGGGCCGGCCCTGGATGCCTGGGTGGACCGGAACACGGGCGGCCGGATCAAGAAAGCACCCGCGGAGTACGATCGCGACAACACGTTCAGCCTCCTCAATGCCCTGTACTTCGCCGCGGCATGGCAGTCGCCTTTCGACCCGAACGACACCTCGGACAGCCCCTTCACCAAGTCCGGTGGCGAGGAAATCAGCGTGCCGACCATGTACAACTCGCTGCAGCTGGCCTATGCGGAGGGCCCTGGCTGGCGGGCGGTCGAGCTGCCGTACGCAGAAGGTTTTGCAATGCGGCTGGTGCTGCCCGGTCCTGGCGTTGGGCCGGAGAGCCTCACGGCGGCCAAGCTGACGGCAATTGCGGCGGCCCTGGACACGGCCCCGGAGGTCTCCGCACTGATCTCCCTGCCCAAGTGGGACCACAAGAGCACCTTCGACCTGCGGAAGGTATTTGAAGCGCTGGGGCTGGCCAGGACCCTGGCCACCACCGAAGACTTTGACGCCATCCAGCCGAAGCTGACGCTCACGCAGGCCGCCCAGGCCGCCAACATCACCGTTGCCGAGAAGGGAACGGTGGCCGCC
Source organism: Arthrobacter sp. 01L42 (assembly GCF_056400005.1). Lineage (NCBI taxonomy): Bacteria > Bacillati > Actinomycetota > Actinomycetes > Micrococcales > Micrococcaceae > Arthrobacter > Arthrobacter sp. 01L42. The sequence continues at coordinate 92,648 of NZ_JBFTSL010000012.1, forward strand.
GCCGTGACGCAGATCAACGGCGCCGTGACCGGTGTGCCGCCCCTTCCGGACCAAACCATCGACTTCGACCGGCCGTTCCTCTACCAGGTCGTGCACACCGAAACCGGGCTCCCGATCTTCATGGGGAAGGTCGCGGACCCGCGCTGAGGGGCGGCCGACCGGGACCCACATCGCCGGAAGCCCTCCAGTTCGCCGCAAACTTCCGGCGAACTGGAGGGACTCCGGCGAACTCGACGGCTTAGGGCGTCCCGCTCCGGCGCTCTTGTGCCAGGGCCGCCGCCACTTTTCCAATCAGCTCGTACGGGACAGGCTTCCGCAACGGGAACTTCAGGGTGCCCTTCGCGGCGCGGTAGGGGGCGAGTTCCGTGCTTAGCGATTCGTCGCCGTCGGGCACGGGGTAGACGGAGATGTGGTGCGCCCAGCCCGCGAAATATACGACGTATCTGCCCCCGAGCGTGATCGTCGGGATGCCGTAACTGATCATCTCCCCTGATCCGGGTACCGCCGCATGGCAGCATCGCCGGATCTCCTGCAGCGCCTCCTGCACGTCAGCAGGAAACGAGGCGATGTATTCCTCCACGGACTCAAAGTGCTGTGCCATTGCCGTTCCCTCCAACGATCCCAGCAACGAGTTAGCGCGGGCCGCCCTGCCACAAGGCATCGAACGGCGCGCCAGAGGCCACACGGTTCCGGATGCCGGCGGTCACAAACGCCTTCGCCGTCCGGGCGGCGGCCAGCGGCGTCGCACCCTTGGCGAGCTCGGCCGTCACCGCCGCGGCCAAAGAGCACCCGGCGCCGGAGACTGCCACCTCGCCCACCTTCGGGGCGGACAGGACTTCCAGGGTTTCGCCGTCGTAGTAGACGTCGACGGCGTCGGGGCCTTCGAGCCGCACGCCGCCCTTGGCGAGCACCGCGGCGCCGCTGAGCTCATGGATGCGGACCGCGGCGGCCTTGAGGGACTCGACGTCGGTAATCTCCAGCCCGGAGAGCGACTCGGCCTCGAAATGGTTGGGCGTGACGAAGGTGGCCAGCGGCAGGATGTGGGACTTGAGCGCCTGGTCGGTGTCCAGGGCGTGGCCCGGCTCCTGGCCCTTGCAGATCAGCACCGGATCCAGCACCACGTTGGCGAACTGCCCGGCCGCCAGCGCCGCGGCCACGGTCAAAATCGTCGCCGGGCTGCCCAGCATGCCGATCTTGACGGTGTCCAGCACGGCCGGTGCGCCGGACGCGGCACCGTAGGCCGCCGTCGTGGCTTCCAGCTGGTCCGCGATGACCTGCTGGTCCACCGGGACAAAGCGGTGGTTCCAGTTGTCCTTGGGGTCGAAGGACACGATGCAGGTCAGGTTCGCGATCCCGAAGACGCCGAGTTCCTGGAACGTCTTCAGGTCAGCCTGCGCGCCGGCGCCGCCGGTCGCTTCGGAGCCTGCGATGGTCAGCGCGACGGCGGGGGAGGAGGCGGGCTCGGTAACTATGTCGGAAGCAGCAGCGCCATCCGCCAGGGCGGCGGAATCGAATGCGGTAGAAGTCATGGTCCCATCCTGCCATCCCGCCAAAACCGCGCGCATTGTGCTCATGAACAAGCGTTCCATGAACAGTATGAACAAAACCTGAGTGTTCCGGATCACGCGGACTAGGGTGGCGGACGGTGTTGCTTACAGGCGGCGCCGGATCCAGGAAGGTTCATTGATGAGCACCCAACTGACCGAAGCGGCCCAGACCCGGAAAGCCGTCGGCAACATCCTCAAAGGCTCGGCCGGCAACCTTGTTGAGTGGTACGACCTCTACGTCTACACCGTGTTCGCGGCCTACTTCCAGGCGCACTTCTTCAACTCCAAGGACGAGCTCCAGGCCGGCCTCGAGGCCATGGCCGTCTTCTCGACGTCGTTCCTGATGCGCCCGATCGGTGCCTGGTTCTTTGGCCGGTACGCCGACCGCAAGGGCCGCAAAGCCGCGTTGACACTGAGCGTGACCATGATGTCCGCGGGCTCTTTCGCGATTGCGGTGCTGCCCACCCAGGACGTGATCGGCCTGTGGGCCCTGATCCTGCTGGTCCTCATCCGCGTGATCCAGGGCTTCTCCGTGGGCGGTGAGTACGGCACCAGCGCCACGTACATGTCCGAGGCTGCCACGTCCAAGCGCCGCGGCTTCTTCTCCAGCTTCCAGTACGTCACGCTGATCGGCGGACAGATGCTGGCACTGCTGGTCCTTGTGGTCTTGCAGAACGCCATGCCCAAGGCCGAGCTGACCGAGTGGGGCTGGCGCATCCCGTTCGCGGTGGGCGGCGTGGCCGCGCTGGTGGTCCTCTGGCTGCGGCGCTCCATGGAGGAAACCGTCTCGGCCGAACAGCTCGAGGCCGCAAAGGCCCCTGCCGTGGGAGGCCAGGCGCAGCCCGGGACCATGAAGCTGCTGTTCACCAGCTACTGGAAACCGCTCATGATCTGCATCGGAATCACCCTTGGCGGCACGGTGGCGTTCTACACGTACACCAACTTCATCCTGAAGTTCATGAACGATACCTCCGGCATCGCCAAGACGGACACGTCGGTCATCAACTTCTGGGCACTGTTCATCTTCATGCTGCTCCAGCCGGTTTACGGCATCATCTCGGACAAGGTCGGCCGCAAACCGCTGCTGCTGTGGTTCGGCATCACCGGCGTCCTGTTCACCTGGCCGCTCCTGTCCGCGCTCGCCGGGACCAAGGATCCGATCACCGCGTTCCTGCTGATGATGGGCGGTCTGCTGATCGTGGGCGGCTACACCTCCATCAACGCCCTGGTGAAGGCCGAGCTCTTCCCCGCGTCCATCCGAGCCCTCGGGGTGGGCCTGGGCTACGCGATCGCCAACTCTCTCTTCGGCGGCACCGTCCCGCTCATCGGCGCTGCTCTGCAGAAGACCGGGCAGGAAGAGCTGTTCTTCACCTACGTCACCGTGGCCATCGGCATCTCCCTGCTGGTCTACATCTTCGCCCTGAGGAACAAGAAGTCCACGCACCTGGACCACGAGCAGGGCCACGCCTGGGCGGCCGCTGGTCCGGAGGCGGCTGCTGGTGGTCCGGGCGAAGGCGGCAGGGACGAGGACAAGGACCTCATCGACGCCTCGCGCCGCTAGGGCAGGCCGCAAGCCGTCCTCGAATTCGCCGGAAGCGCGCCGGGTCGCCGTATGTTTACGGCGACTTGGCGCGTTTCCGGCGAACTCGCGGCCTAAGGAGCGAATGGACGGCGACAACGACGGCGGCCCGGTCCCACGCTATTGGGCGTTGTCTGCGAACCGCAGCTGCAGGATCGTTGCGGCGGTGCCCGCCACGAACGTTCCCGCGAGCACAACATAGCTGCCTGGCTGAAGCGAGCCGACAGGATCGGCCACCATGCCGATCAGCAGCGGGACGATCGAATAAGGGAACCACTCCGCCCAGCCGGTCTTGCCGAACAGATTGCCCAAGGCCAGCATAACGAGCGAGAAAGCGATGGGGGCCACTTCGCCTCGGCTCCACACTGCGATCCAGGCGACCACAGGCGCGAGCAGGAACGAGATCGTCGCAGCGAGGAGCACGTGTGCGATTCCCGTCGCGGCCAACTCTGCCGAGAACCCCGGCAGCCCCAACACCAGTCCGATCGCCATGGCCTCGACGAGGACTATGACGATGAGCGCCATCCACCACACGGCCGCGACCGCCAGCTTGGCGGCGGCGAACCAATGACGGGCCACGGGCAGTGCGAGCATGTTCTTGGCGGTGGCATCACCGTACTCCCGGCCAAACAGGTAGGCGACGATGAACGTCAGCAGCAGCATCCCGCCGACACCGAAGACCAGCGTGAGCATGTAGAAGTATTGGAGCCACGTCGCCTCAAGCCCGGCAAGGCTCGCTTTGGTACCCAGCAGCCCCAGCTGGGCTGCCCGCCCCGGTTCGCGCACGATCCACATGAAAAGCGCAATACCGAGCGGCATGATCGCGAGCACCGCCAGCGTGGCCCACGTCGCCTTGGCACGGTGGAGCTTCATGAACTCGGTGCCAAGAACCTGACCGAACATCAAACCGCGCCGCCCTCGGACGAAGCGCCGCTCCTCCGGCCATCGGCACCGCGCGCATCGCCCGTCCGCGCCAGGAAGTAGCGCTCCAGATCCAGTGTGAGCAGCGCCTGCTCGCGCTCTTCCGGGGTGTAGGCGCCGGTCGCGAACGCGCGCGCCTTCGCGGCGAGTTCGTCGCGCGACGACTCCTCGATGAGACGGCCGTCGTGGACGATACCGATGCGGTCGGCCAGGTGAGCGACCTCGGCGAGGATGTGGCTCGACATGAAGACGGTGGCGCCGCGCCCGTCGGTGAGCCAACGGAGCAGCTCGCGGATCTCGACAATGCCGGCCGGATCAAGGCCGTTGGCGGGCTCGTCGAGCACGAGCAGTTCGGGGGAGTGCAGCAGCGCGCGGGCGAGAGCGAGACGCTGTTTGTTGCCGAGCGAGAGCTGCCCGGCACGCCGATCGGCATAAGGATCCAAGCGCAGCAGCGTGATCGAGTCGGCGACCGACCGCGGCGGCGAACCGGTGAGCCGGCGCTGGATGTCCAGATTCTCGCGCACGGTGAGGTTGGGGTAGGCGGTCGCGGTCTCGACGAGGAAGCCAACGCGGGCGAACACAGCGGTCTCGCCAGGGATGATGCGCTGGCCCAGGACGGTCACCTCCCCGCTGCTCGGCCGGATCAGGCCGAGCATCATGCGGATGGTGGTCGTTTTGCCCGCCCCGTTCCTGCCGAGGAACCCGTAGATCTCGCCCCGGCGGACGTCAAGGTTGAGCGAGTCGACGGCGGTGACGTCGCGGTACCGCTTGACGAGGGCGCGCGTGGAAACCGCGGAGTCAGGCATGGGGCTCCTCCATGGCCCCATCCTGCCACCATGCCCGGAGCGTTCACAGGGTGAAGCTGCGGCTGCATCAGGCTCCCGCACCGTCGGGTGCGAGAATGGAGGCGGTTCCGGCTGCTTGTGTTACCGGGGCCGTCCAGTGCTAATACAGCCGGCCGCCCAGCGTGTTCCCCTTGCGGGTGCGGGCCGCCGAGCGAACCACTACGAATGGAATACCCATGACTTCCGCCAAGACCTTCCCGGCGTCAGCCGCACCAAGGTTCGCCTCGATCGGCTCCCCATATTTCGGCATCATGCTCGCTGTCATGGCCGTGGTGCTGATCCTGTCCAACATCGGGGCGTCCAAGGGCGTGGCGATCGGCCCCGTGATCACCGACGGCGGCTTCTTCCTCTTCCCGCTGGCGTACATCCTGGGCGATGTCATCAGCGAGGTCTATGGCTTCAAAGTGGCGCGCAAGGCCATCATCACCAGCTTTGCGCTGTCCGTCTTCGCGTCGCTCTGCTACTGGGTCATCATTGCCCTTCCGGGGTTCGACGACGAATACGGTTCCTCCAAGCAGGCAGCCTTGGAAGGCGCACTGGGACCGGTCCCGCAGATTGTGCTGGCATCGCTGCTGGCCTTCCTCGCCGGCCAGACCATCAACTCCTGGATCCTGGTGAAGATGAAGGCGCGGACCGGGGAAAGGTCCCTGTGGGCGCGCATCATGGGCTCCTCCGTGGCGGGTGAGTTCGTGGACACCCTGATATTCTGCAGCATCGCCGCATCTGTGATCGGAATTACCGACGCCGCGATGTTCATGAACTACGTCCTCGTGGGCTTCCTCTACAAGACCCTCGTGGAGTTCGCCTTCGTCCCGCTGACCTCGCTCGCCATCGGCTGGGTCAAGAAGCGCGAACCGAGCTACGCCGCCTAGGACTCCTCCTCATCCTCCGGCCGCCGGCCAGTTGGCCGCCGGCCGGTTCGGAGCCAGCAGCCGCCCAATTCGCCGAAAACCCGCGGTGTCGCCGTAAGTTTCCGACGACGTGGCGGGCTACCGGCGAATTCGAGTCGTTGGGGTGCGGGGTGTGGGGTGCCGGGCGCCGCAACGCATTCGACGCTCAGGGGTGCCGGCGGCCGGCCAGCGCACGAAGCAGACGGTGTTTGAATTCCTGCTCGCGAAAGAGGTCCTTCCACTCCACGCGGACGAACCGCCAGTCCTCTTCAACCAGGGCCTTCTCCCGGCGCCGTTCCTCGAAGAGCACCTCGGCCGTGGGACTGTAGTCGAAGTACTTGATTTTGCCGTCGAACTCGAGGGCGACCTTTTCCTCCTTCCATGCAAAGTCCAGGCGATGGCGCCCGGCGCGGCTCGACACTTCCAGCTGCGGCTCAGGTGGCCGGATCCGCAGCCGCAGGATCAGGTCGCGGGTCAGGGTCTCGCCGGGAGATTCGGAGCGCGGATCGGCCGCGGCCAGGACACGGCGGAAAGTCCGAATGCCCCGGCGGCCGTCCAGGTCATCTGCCATGGCCTGCAGGGCGCCCGGGTCCGCGCCGAGTCGAAGCGCGTGGTCCGTGAGAATCAACGCCTGCCTGTAGGGCAGCATCATGGCGCAGTCGGCCGTCGTGCGCTCCAAGGACGTGGTCCGGAGGCCGTTCACCACGGCGACGTCGTGGTCGGCGAAGGGGCGCGTGTGGCAGCGGACGTCACTGCCGTGACGCTCGTTCGAGGGCCGTACTTTTTGGAGGACATGGATCACGTCATCCACCTCCCACAGGTGGAGGAGGCGGAGGCGTGCTGCGGAAGTGTGGCTGTAGTGGAAGGCTCCTGTCGACGTCGTACGCGTTCCGTGGGCGTGCGCGTAGATGAGCTGCCGGCTCCGGACAGTAGGCGACTGGGCGTTCCAGAGGCTGGCGCGGATGTAGCAGCCGTGCCGGAGCCGGACGAGGGTGCCTGAATCGAGGAGCGAGCGGATGGCGCGCGAGCTGAAGCCGAGATCCAGGAGCTGTTCGGTGCGCCAGAGGTTACCTGTCGGCGGCAGCCCCAGCGCGGGGCTATGCGTCATGCCACCAGCTTCGGCCGATATAGGAGTGGGCAGGAGGCCCCGCCGTCGCTATGTGGAAAACACGAGGGCGCCGCACCTTGGCTTCTTTGGGGGACGGCCGCTTTGGACGCCGCCCAATTCGCCGGAAAGCGGCGAAGGCGCCGCAAAGTTACGGCGAACTCGGTGGTTTCCCGCGAATTCGGCGGCAGGCAGGGAGGCGGGCAGGGCAGGGCAGGCAGGAAGGCGGCCGGGTCGGGCGACGGCGGGCGGCGGGGACTCGCCGGCGGGGCGTCAGCCGGGAACGCGGGCGGTGGTTCCGCGGACGATGAGGTCCGGCTCGATCAGCTGGCGCTCAGGCTCGAGGGTGGGGTCCTGGATCCGCGCCAGCAGGGCGCTTGCGACGCCGGACCCGACAATGTCGCTCCGGTTGTCCACCGAGGTCATGTCCAGATACCGCGACTTGGCCAGCGGGGAGTTGTCGTAGCCGATCACGGAGAGCTCTTCCGGGATGGACAAGCCCCGGGCCTTGGCTGCGGCGAAGGCGCCCAGGGCCATGGTGTCATTGGCGGCGAACAGGGCGGTCGTGTCGGGGTGGTGGTCAAGGACCCAGCAGGCGGCCGCATAGCCGTCCTCCTCAGAGGTGCCGCGGGATTCACCGGCGATCCGGGCCTCGACGCCGGCCTCCAGGATGCGGCGGCGGAAGCCCTCCCGCCGGTGGGCCGCGGCGCCGCCGGAGCCCGAGAGGTGTCCGATGCGTGTGTGGCCGAGCCCGATCAGGTGCTCCGCCGCCATGCGGCCGCCGCCGTCGTCGTCGTTGGTGATGAGCCCGGCGCCGGCGGGAACGCCGTTCCGCCAGCCGGCGACGACGGCGGGAACCCAAGTGCCGGCCATCATGGACTCGCTCGGCTCGGCGGCGATGACGAGGCCCTCCACATGCATGGACAGCAGGCCGTCCACGGCCTCCGTGATGCGGTTCTCGCCGGGGCGGGAATCGGCGAGGGTGACCTGGTAGCCGTGGGGGGAGAACACGGATTCCATGCCGCGCAGGAGGTCCACGAACCAGGGGTTCCGGAAGTCGTCAATGACCAGCCCGATGCTTTTCGTCTGGCTGCTGGCGAGCGTGGTCGCCGCCCGGCTGGGGCGGTAACCGAGCTCCGACATGGCCGCCCGGACGGCCTCCCGACGCTTCTCGCTGACCTTTGACGGGTTTTGAAGCACGAGCGAGACCAGCGACGGGGAGACGCCGGCGCTCTTGGCGACGTCGTAGATCGTCGGGCGGCGGGTTCTGGGGGTATTCAACGACATCTGCAGGGCCTTTCACGTCTCATCCGAGGATAACCGGTCAACCATTGACAGGACATATGCACATAGCTACGCTTTTGTTCAGCGCCAAATTTTGTAGCGCTCCAATTTTTACCGTCGGGCCGTCGGCCTGACCGAATTTCAAAGGAGAAATCGATGGCTGACAGTTTGGGAGTTGCCGTAGTCGGCGCCGGAATGGCAGGAAAAGCGCATGCGGCCGCGTACCGCACGGCGTCGGCGCTCTACAGCCCGGTTCTTCCTCCTATCCGGCTGGTCTCCATCGGCGACGTCAACGCCGAGTTCGGTTCCCTGGCCGCGAAGCGTTTCGGCTACGATCGCCATGACACCTCGTGGCAGGCGATCGCCGAGGCCGATGACATCGACGTCGTAAGCGTCGTGATCGCGAACTCCCTCCACCGCGAAGTCGTGGAGGGCCTGCTGGCCGCCGGCAAGCATGTGCTATGCGAGAAGCCGCTGAGCGACTCAATCGAGGACGCCCGCGCCATGGCCGAGGCGGCCCGCAGTGCCAGTTCGATTGCCCGCATCGGGTTCACCTTCCGCCGCACGCCGGGCATCGCCTACATCCGGGACCTCATCCGCACCGGCGTGCTGGGGAACGTCCTGCACTTCAGCGGCCGCTACTGGACCGACTACGGGTTCAGCCCGTCGGCGCCCATGAGCTGGCGCTACAAGGGCGGCCCGGGCTCCGGGGCCCTGGCCGACGTCGGCAGCCACCTGACGTACGTCGCTGAGTTCCTCTGCGGCGACATCAAGTCCATCAGCGGCGGACGCCTCAGCACCGTGATCGACAAGCGCCCGCTGCCGCTGGGCGCCGTCATGGGCCACGACCACGCCGCGGTCAGCGACACGTTCGAGCCGGTCGAGAACGACGACTACGCGGTGTTTTCCGCCGAATTCGAGAACGGTGCAGGCGGCTTCGAGGTCTCCCGGGTCGCCGCAGGGCACGCGAACAGCCTCATCTTCGAGGTCTTCTGCGAGAACGGCGCCGCCCGGTTCGACCAGCGCCGCCCCGCGGAGATCGAGCTGTTCCTCAACGACGGCCCGGCCAACGAAAACGGCTACCGCCAGGTGATCCTCGGCCCCGGACACCCCTACATCGCCGGCGGGCTGGCCATGGACGCGCCCAGCGTCGGCTTCGGCCAGAACGACGCCTTCGGCTACCAGGCCCGGGCCTTCCTCGAGGAGGTCGCCGGCCTCAGCGAGGCGGACTCCCTGCCCCGCTGCGCCACGTTCGACGAGGGCGTGCGCAACATGGAGCTGCTCGGCGCAGTCACCGAATCCGCCCTCAACAACGGAAAGAAAATCACGCTATGAAACTCGGCGTCTACAACGCAATCCTGCACGACCGGCCCCTTCCCGAGGCCCTCAAGGTCATCGCCAACCTCGGACTGACCGGCATCGAAATCAACACGGGCGGGTTCCTGCCGGCCGTCCACGTCCCCACCATGGACCAGATCCTGGAAAGCGATGCGGCCCGCGATGACTACCTCGCGATTTTCGAGGGCACCGGCGTCTCGATTGCCGGCCTGAACTGCAATGGCAACCCGCTGCACCCCAAACGTGAGATCGGCGGGAAGCATGCCGAGGACATCCGCCGCTCCATCCGGCTGGCGCAGCGGCTGGGACAGGACCGTGTGGTGACCATGTCCGGCCTGCCCGGCGGCGAACCCGGGGCCACCACGGTCAACTGGGTGGTCAACGCCTGGAACTCGGCGGCCCTGGACGTGCTCGACTACCAATGGGGCATCGCGGCCGACTTCTGGAAGGAAACCGACCGCCTGGCCGCCGACCATGGCGTGAAGGTGGCCCTCGAGCTGCACCCGCAGAACATCGTGTTCAACACCGCCGACGTCCACAAGCTCATTGAGCTTACCGGCGCGACCCATGTCGGCGTCGAGCTGGACGCCTCGCACCTGTTCTGGCAGCAGATGGATCCGGTCGCGGTGGTCCGCGAACTCGGCCCGCTGGTCTTCCAGGCCGCGGCGAAGGACGTCCGCATCAATACCGCCAACGCAGCGCTCTACGGTGTCCTCGACAACAGCTTCCGGCGACTCTCCCCGGACGAAAACCGCACCAACCTCGGCGGCGACGAGTGGGCCAACGAATGGCCCAAGGACTCCGCCTGGGACTTCGTTGCCCTGGGCCGCGGGCACGACACGGCCTACTGGGCCGAGTTCCTGCGCGCGCTCTACGAGGTGGACCCGGAGATGCTGGTCAACATCGAGCACGAGGACGTCTCTCTGGGCCGGATCGAGGGCCTCCAGGTGGCGGCCAAGGTCCTGCGGGACGCCGACTCGGCACTCGCGGCGTCGCTGCACCTCACCAACTGATGACCTGACGGCCCGGCACCCGAGTTCTGCCGCCGAGTCGCCGGAACACTGCGGGGTCGCCGGAAACTTCCGGCGATCTCGCACGGTTCCGGCGACCTCGACGCCGGGGCCGCACCGACGCCGGGGCGACCTCAATGTCCGGGGACGCCTTCGACGCCGGGGCGACCTAGGAGTAGTAGTTCGCCAGGGTCTCGGCCTTGAACTCGAAGAAGTTGCCGGCCTCGATGGCGAGCCGGGCGTCGTCGACCATCTTCACCACGAAGCGCTCGTTGTGGATCGAGATCAGGGTGGCCGAGACCATCTCCTTGGCCTTGAACAGGTGATGGATGTAGGCCCGCGAATAGTTCAGGCAGGCGTAGCAGTCGCAGCCTTCCTGCAGCGGGCCGAAGTCGCGTTTGTACTTGGCGCCGGAGAGGTTGTACCGGCCGGTGGGGTGGTAGAACGCCGAGTTGCGGGCCACCCGGGTGGGGGAGACGCAGTCGAAAGTGTCCGCGCCGTTTTCAATGGCCGTGAAGATGTCGTCCGGTTCGGAGATGCCCAGCAGGTGCCGCGGCTTGTTCTCCGGCAGCTCCTCGTTGCACCAGCGCACGATCGTGCCGAGGTTCTCTTTCTCCAGCGCCCCGCCGATCCCGAAGCCGTCGAAGTTCATGGCGCCGAGGTCGCGGCAGGCCTTGCGGCGCAGGTCCTCGTATTGGGCGCCCTGGATCACCCCGAACAGGGCCTGGTAGGGCTTGCCGGCGCGCTCGTCCGTGAGCCGGAAGTGCTCGGTGATGCACCGCTCGGCCCAGCGCCGGGTCCGCTCCAGGGACTCCTCCTGGTAGCCGCGGGAGTTCTGCAGCGTGGTGAGCTCGTCGAACGCGAACATGATGTCCGCGCCGATCTGGTGCTGGACGTTCATGGAGATCTCGGGGCTGAAGCGGTGCCGGTCGCCGTTGAGGTGGCTCTTGAACCACACGCCTTCCTCGTCCACGTGGGCCAGGCGTTCTTTGCCGGGTGCGACTGCGTCGTCCGGCCCCGAATGGTCCACCGATTTCATGTCGATGACCTTCTTGAACCCGGAGCCCAGGCTCATCACCTGGAAACCGCCGGAATCGGTGAACGTCGGACCGCGCCAGTTCATGAACGCCCCCAGGCCACCGGCCTCGTCCAGGATGTCCGCGCCCGGCTGCAGGTACAGGTGGTAGGCGTTGGCCAGCACCGCCTGCGCGCCGAGTTCGGCAATGGATTCCGGCAGCACGGACTTGACCGTGGCCTTGGTGCCGACGGCGATGAACGCCGGGGTCTGGATCTCCCCGTGCGGGGTGGCGATGGTGCCGGTCCGGCCCAGGAACTCACCGCCGTTGGCGGCAACCTGCCCGGCCGACGGCGGGCACGTCTCGCTCAGGCGTTTGCCCACGCGGAAGGAGAACTCGGACTGCCGGGCAGGCGCGGGGGACGAAGACGCGAAGTCAGGATTGGCTGGCACGGTTCAAGTGTGCCAGCTAACGCAGCTCTGGACTCAGTGGACGGGATCCGATGTGGGGTAGTTCTCAGCCCGCCACTTGTCCCAGTAGTCGCGGACCGCCTCCAACTGGTGGGCCCCGAGGTCGTAGGTGGAGACGATTGCAAGGGATCCGCCGTCGGGCCGGACGTCGGCGATGGCGGGCTGGTCCGCCACGATCAGCAGGCCGTCCCCGTGCTCGGCATAGTTGTGGACGGTCAGACCCACCTGGTGGTTGCTGCGGAACCACACTTTGCCGGAGATTTCCTCGCCCGTGGGCAGGGTGAGCGAATACGGGTCCCCCGGCGACGGGACATCACTGAGCCCCAGTTTCTCTATCGCGGACCCGCCGGAGCCGGGCACGGAGAAGAAGAAGGTCCGGCGCTTGCCATGCGGGTGACGCTCCAGGGCGAAGCGCAACTGGTGGAGGAATGTCAGCCAGCCCTGGGTGATGTCCTCGTCCCAGGCCGCCCACTCGGAATTGTGGTCGATTGCCGCCCGGGTGACGCTGACCTCCGTGCCCGTGGGGACAGGTTTCAAAGTGAAAACGTCGCCGCCGTCGACCACCAGGGAGGTGTGGTCGGCGCCTTCGACCACATTGGGGCCGAAGTAGATTTCGTTGATTTCGGCCTCTTGGTCATCGGCCACCCAGCCGTGCCATTGGGCGATCTTGGCGGGTTCGCGCAGCATGGTCCAAACTTGCTGCGCGTCGGAATTGATCACAACGCTCAGATTGTTCGTCATGGGGTGAATCTACAACTCCGGGCCCGCCACGGGTAGGGCCCAACGCTAGACCTCAGGCGCGGACCGATTCGAGCTCGGTGGCGATCCGGCGTTCCAGCTCAACGGTGCCAATTGTTTCGGAGCCGCCGTGCGCGCGCAGGAACAGGAGCGCCTCGAGCCGCAGCAGGCGCCAGTCGCGTTCCGCATCCTGGTTCGCGTTGTCGATCGAGCGGAAGATTTCCTTGTCGTACAGGTTGGGCTCGTTGAGCGAGCGCTGGCGCACCTTGGCGTTGATCCTGGCCTTGAACGGGTCCGTTTCCATGGCCTCCGGCGCGCGGAGCAGTTTCTCGTAGATCCCGGCGCGCTGGTCCTGACCCAGCTGGCGGCAGATGTAGCTGGAGAGCGCCAGCGATGACTCCACGGAGGCCCAGCGGCCGGGGTTGCCGTCGAACGGCAGGACGTTGAGCAGGTCCGCGACCGCCAGGGCGTTGTCGGGGTCCTTGAGGGTGACGAAGAGCTCGTGCGCGAGGTCGCTGAGATCCTTCAGGCAGCTCCCGGACTTGGTGTTGATGCCCTTGGCGAGCCGTTCACTGAGCAGGAGGACACCGACGGCGCCCGGATGGTCCTCGGCCGCGGCCTCCACGACAGACTCCGGCGTGCCGTCGGGGGCCGGGATGAGTGCCAGGTCCGCTTCGCTGGGTCCGCTCACCGCGGGCGGCGCAACAGGCTGGGGAGGAACGACGACGGCGGCTACCGCCGTATTGTCCGGCCCGGCAGCGTCGGATTCAGCTGCGTCGGGCCCGGCAGCGTCGGATTCAGCTGCGTCGGATTCAGTTGCGCCAGGCCCGGGTGCGACCGGCTCAGCCTCTTCCGGCGCGGGGGCGCCGCCATCGGAAGGAGTTGGCGTGCCGGGCGCGCCGCCGTCGGACACGGGGGTGCCGGCCCCGGCGTCGTCCGTGACGCGGACCAGTGATCCCGCCGCGATCCGCAGCACACCGCCGCCGCTGAGGGTCGTCAACACCATGGCGGGAGTACCAAAATCGTCGGTTTCGACATCCACGCGATGGATCTCGGCGGATCGGTTTCCGTCGGGCAGAATCAGGTGGTCGCCGGCCCGCAGAGATCCAGCCTGCTGTTCACTGTAGTTCCGGAAGGCTGGGGGGTGGGTCATCGGGAGTCCTTAAAGTTCTCTTGCGGTCCGCCCAACAGTCTACAAAATCGGTTGCGTGAAGTCGGGGACGCAGGGGAGGCCCCGAGAGTCCCCGGCCGGAGCCGGGCCCAAGGGAACCGGCTAGTTGCCGACCCCCGCGAAGGCCAGCGCCTGCCGGATCAGGGCCCCCCGGCCGCCGCTGAATTCCAGCTGCACGTCGGTGCTCATGACCTCCTGCGGGGTCATCCAGGTCAGCTCAAGGGCGTCCTGCCGCGGGGAGCATTCGCCGGTCACAGGAATGACGTACGCAAGGGCAACGGCGTGCTGGCGGTCATCCGTGAAGCCGGTATGGGACGGGGACGGGAAGTACTCGGCCACGGTGAACGGCACCGGGCTGACCGGAAGCTGTGGGAAGGCGAGCGGGCCCAGGTCCTTCTCCATGTGGCGGAGCAGGGCGGCGCGGATGGTCTCGCGGTAGAGAACGCGGCCGGACACCAGGGACCGGACCATGGTGCCGTCCTCGTCGGCCTGCAGGAGGGTGCCGACCTCGTTCACGAACCCGAGGGGGTCCAGCCGGACCGGAACGGCCTCGACATAGACCATCGGCAGCCTGCCCCGCGCTTCGAACAGGTCGTCGTCGGAGAGCCAGCCGGGATTCGGGTCAGGGGTGCGCACATTCATGGTTAAGTTCTACCCCATCCCGTCCCCGAACCCCGCGCCGTCACTCAGATCGCCAGCACCGATTCCAGTGGCTCGCCGGCGGCAATCCGTGCCAGCAGCGCCGGCTCGGCGGCGTCCGAGTCCAGGGCCAGGCCCAGGACGTCGGCGGCCGCCTCCGCGGACAGGACGATCACGCCGTTGTCGTCACCGAGCACCCAGTCGCCCGGATTGACCTGGACGCCGCCGCACTGCACCGGGACATTGACGGCGGAGCCGGCGCTGCGGACCCGCTTGGTGGTCAGGCACGAGGTCCCGCGGGCGAAGACCGGCAGGCCGGTCGCGCGGAGCTCCAGGATGTCGGTGGCCACGCCGTCGACGACGACGCCGGCGGCGCCTTGCGCGGTGGCCGCTGCGGCGGTGACCGCGCCCACCGGCGCGTGCCGGTGGTCCCCGGACATGTCCACGACCAGCACCGCGCCGGGGTACAGCTCCAGCAGGGCGCGGTTCATGGCGTAGGCGTCATTTTCCGCAATGCGCACCGTGACCGCGGGGCCCGCCACCTCGACGCCGTCGAGCAGCGACCGGATGGCCGGATCCACGAATCCGTCCTCCAGGAAGTGCCCGATCGTGGGGAAGCTGACGGCGGCGAGCCCCTCGCGGAGCCCCTCGGCGAGCCCTGCGTTCACCGCGTTCACCGCGTTCACGGCGCGTCCGGCGCCGTGGCGCCGGCAACCACGGCAACGCATTCGATTTCCAGCGCGACGCCCCACAGGCTCACGCAGACAGTGGTCCGCGCCGGCTTGGCCGCCCCGAAGAACTCGGAGTAAACCCGGTTGTAAGCCTCGAGCTGGCTGGGATCCGTGAGGTAGCCGTTGACCTTGACCACATGCTCCAGGCCGGACCCGGCCGCCTCGAGCACGGACCGGAGGTTGATGATGGTCTGGCGGACCTGGTCCTCGAACGTGTCCGGCTGGTCCTCCAGCCCGCTGATCGCGGGGATCTGGCCGGCGGTGAACACGAACCCGTTGGCGGCGACCGCCTGGGAGAACGGGCCGACGGCGGCCGCGCCGCCCGGGATCTGCGCGATCCGTCGGACGGACTCTGTTACGGGCTGAACAGCGGGCTGAAAAGCGGGGTCGGCAGCGGGGAGAACGGCCTGTGGAGCTGTCATTTGGCAGCCACCGCTTCGGCGGCCGGGCCGGTGCTCGCGTCGGTGGTTGCGTTAGTGACTGCGTCAGTCGGGGCGGAGTCGACGGCGTCGATGTTGCCGTGCCGGGTTTCGGTCAGGACGAACAAGGCGCCGAGCGAGACGAGGGCGGCGGCCATAATGTACCACGCGATGGAGGAACTCTGGTGGGTCATGCCGAGCAGCCAGGTGGTGATGAACGGCGTGGCGGCGCTGCCGAGGAGTCCGGAGAGCATGTAGGCCACCGACAGTCCCGAGTAGCGGACCTTGGAACCGAAGAGTTCGGCGAGGAACGTGGCGATCGGGCCGTAGTTCGCGGCGAAGGCCGTCATCATGGCGAGGTACGCGACGAAGAGCAGCGGCACGGACTTGGTGTCCATCAGCCAGAACATCGGGAACGCGAGGGCTGCCTCGGCGGCCACTCCGGCGTAGATGATCGGCTTGCGGCCGTGCTTGTCAGAGAGTCGGCCGAAGAAAGGGATCAGGACAAAGCACAGGGCGCAGGCGGCCAGCACGACCCATAGCATCAGGGCCTCCGAGTGGCCCAGTTCCTTTTTGCCGTAGGAGACGCCCGAGGCCACAAGCAGGGTGAAGGTGCTGCCGGTGGACAGGGTGGCAACGCCGCCGAGGATGACCTGCTTCCAGTACTTGGCCATGAGGGCGGCGAACGGCAACTTGGCCTTGGCGCCGGCTTCCTTGACCGCCTGGAAGGACGGGGTTTCCTCGATGTGCAGCCGGATGTAGATGCCCACGGCCACGAGCAGCGCGGAGGCCAGGAACGGGATGCGCCAGCCCCAGGCGAGAAGCTCTTCGGTGCTGACCGTCGAGGCGACAATGAGGAACGCCACGTTGGCGATCAGGGTTCCGGCGGGCACGCCCACCTGGACCAATGAGCCGTAGAACCCGCGCTTGGATGCGGGAGCGTGCTCCACCGTCATCAGGACCGCTCCGCCCCATTCGCCGCCCAGGGCCAGGCCCTGGATGACGCGCAGGAAGAGCAGCAGCAGCGGCGCCATGATCCCGATGCTGTTGTAATCCGGCAGCAGGCCGATGGCGAAGGTGGCGGCGCCCATTGTCAGCAGTGAAATCAGGAGCATGGATTTGCGGCCCAGGCGGTCCCCGAAGTGGCCGAAGATGATGGCGCCGACCATGCGTGCAATGTAGGCGGAGGCGAAGGTTCCGAAGGCGAGCATGGTGCCCACGATGGGGTCGAAGCTGGGGAAGAAGATCTTATTGAACACGAGCGCGGATGCCGTGCCGAAAACAAAGAGGTCGTACCACTCAACGGTGGTGCCGATGACGCTGGCGAGAGCGATTTTGCGCATTTTTGCGAGGTCCAGACGGGCAGCCGCGTGGGAGGTGGTTTCTACCGATTGAGCCATCAATATCTCCAGATGGGGGTGCGGGGACGAATGTCCAGTGCAAGGTAGTAGCCAACTATTCTGTGTTGGTGATCACAGCTCAATGGCAAAAACCCCACCAGTAAAGGCCTCGAAGTGTGTGTTCACACAACTATCAGGCCCACGCAACCACCAGCCGCGCGGCCTGGGCCGGAATGGTCAGGTCGATCCCGGTCAGTTCCTGGAAGCGGTTGAGCCGGTTCAGGATGGTGTTCCGGTGGCAGAACAGCTGTTCCGCCGTGGCCGTGATGTTGCCGGTGGAGAGATAGTGCTGCACCGTTTCCCGGAGACGTTCCCGTTCCCCGCCGCGGCATTCCTCCATGGCTTCCTCCAGCTGGGCGGCGAGGTCGAGCCCGGCGTCCTGGAGGTTTTGCTGGGCAAACCGGGCCCATGCGGCATCCGCGGACAGGGGACCGGCGTCGCTGGGGCGCAACAGGGCCGCAAGGCTCTCTGCGGTCCGGGCGGCGGCGGGTAGGCCGCGCAGCCCGTGCACCTCCGGGACATATCCGGAGGGAATATCCGCCACGAGCGGCGGGGGCTGCGGCGCGCTCCGCGCTTCTCCGGACCTCCCCGACGGTGTCCACGACAAGAGCGGCCAAAACAGGTACGTGTTTCCGCCGGATTCGTGCAGGAAGATCTTCTGTCGGCGCTGGGCGGCGCCGAATTGGGTAGCGGCCGCACGAAGGCGGGCGCCGGCGTCGCCGCTGGCAGCCACGAGGCCGCAGCGGGCATCCGGCCCGATGCCCAGGGCGGAGCCAACCTGCGCGGACGTCTCGGCCGAGGGCGTGCTCTGGTTGAACAGCCGGGCGATAAATTCGTGCTGGATGCTGGACTCCTCCTGGGCCATGCGCACGCGCTCGGTCAGGTAGCTCATGTGGGTGCGGGTGGCGAACTCGTCGACGACCCGCCAGACCTGGTCCACCCGGGAGGCCAGCAGACCGGCATCCTCCGGTGCGGCGATCTCCAGGAGGTCTGCCCACAGGATGCTGAAGTCCAGCCGCACCGCCGAGGTCAGGGACTCCGGCGGTATCCCGGCCCTCGCCCGTTTGGACCCGAGGTCCGAGGCAAAGGCGAGCAGCCCGTCCCGTGCAGTGTCCGCCGGGCCGCCCCGCAGCCCATGGATGAGCCGGCGGAATGTTTCCCGCGCCGTGTCCAGGATTTCCAGGACAGTCACCTGGCTGTCGCCGTATTCCGGGATTTGCCGGACCCGGGCGGTGAACGCCTGGGCCAGGAGGTCCAGCCGCCCTTCCAGCTGGTCCACCAGCTCGCTCCAGCGGAAAGCATCGCCCGGCGATTCAAAATTGTGCATTCTCACATTCTAGGGTCTGTAAAGCGTGGCGCACTGCTAGTTATTTTGGGAAAAGCTACTGGCAGAATGGAATGAAGCACCAAGCGTGAGCCCACTCACACCCGCCGGAAGCGTCGGCGCCGGAAGCGTCGGCGCCCGAATCGTCTCGGCCCGAATCGTCACGGACGGAACTGTCCCCGGATGGGGGTGACCGCACAGGGCCACCGTCAAGACCCGTCACATTTCTTTGGAGTAATCATGGCAAGCAGCGCAAGCAACGCCACTACCACCGCCAGTCCGCAGTTGCCCGGGGTTGTCGATGAGAGCGTGGCCAAGAAAGTCGCCCTCGCGGCCCTCGTCGGCACAGCGCTGGAGTGGTACGACTTCTTCCTGTTCACCACCGCCGCGGCGCTCGTGTTCAACGCCCAGTACTTCGTGTCCCAGGACCCCTTCGTCTCGGCCATGAGCTCCTTCGCTACCCTGGCCGTGGGCTTCGTGGCCCGCCCGATCGGCGGCTTCATCTTCGGTGCCCTGGGCGACAAGGTGGGGCGCAAGAAGATCCTGATGGTCACCATCGTGGGTATCGGCCTCGTGACCGGGCTCATCGGCCTGCTGCCGAACTACATGACGATCGGCGTCGCGGCCCCCATCCTGCTGGTCGCGCTGCGCATCCTGCAGGGCCTCGCCGTCGGCGGCGAGTGGAGCGGCGCCGTCATTATCGCCGTCGAAAACGCCCCGGTCGCCAAACGCGCCCGCTACGCAGCCCTCCCGCAGCTCGGCTCGCCGATCGGCACCATCCTGTCCTCCGGCGGGTTCTTCGGAATGCTGTACCTGGTGGGCCAGGCCAACTTCGACGCGTGGGGCTGGCGCATCCCGTTCATCGCGGCGATCCCGCTGCTGGCCGTTTCGATGTGGATCCGCAGCAAGCTCAGCGAATCCCCGGAATTCGAAGCCCTCATGGAGTCCGGCGAGACCGAGCACGCACCCATCCGCGGAGTCCTGACGAAGAGCTGGCGCCAGATCCTGGTGGGCATGTGCTCCGCGCTGCTGGGTATCGGCGGTTTCTACCTCATCACCAGCTTCGTGGTCTTCTATGGCACCAAGGTGCTCAAGATGCCCTACGAAACGCTGCTGCTCGGCTCGCTCCTCGCCGCCGTCGTGGAAATCTTCGCCCTGATCTGGGCCGGCCGCATGGGCGAGAAATACGGCGCCAGCAAGGTCATCCTCTGGGGCGGCATCGCCTCCGCCGTCATCGCCGTACCCGTCTTCCTGGCCATCGACACCGCCAACCCCGCCCTGGTCATCATCGCCATGATCGTCGGCGTATCCACCCTGTCCATCCCTTACGCGGTGTCCGGCACGGCCCTGACCGCACTCTTCGCCACAAAGGTCCGGTACACCGGCGTCGCCATCACCTCCAACAGCGCCGGCGTCATCTCCGGCTTCGTGCCGCTGATCGCCACGGCCCTCGTGGCCGCCAACGGCAACTCGTTCTGGCCCGGCGCCGTCATCTTGCTGGTGGTTTCCGCGCTGACCGCACTGTCCGGCATTTTCCTCCCCGCACTGAGCATCGAAGAAAAGGGAATGAAGCATTGAGCACAACAACTACCGCCGGGCACCTGATTGTTGCCCAGCTGGAACGAGCCGGTATCCAGCGCGTCTACGGCGTCCCCGGGGAGAGCTTCCTGGACGTGCTGGACGGCCTGCACGGATCCTCCATTGAAACGGTGGTGACCCGCCACGAGGGCGGCGCCGGATTCATGGCCCTCGCCGAAGGCCGGCTCACGGAGCTTCCGGGCGTGGCCATGGTGACCCGTGGTCCGGGCGCGGCCAACGCCTTCATCGCCATCCACACCGCATACCAGGACGCCACCCCGATGATCCTGTTCGTGGGCCTCATCCCGGTCGCGGACCGCGGCCGGGAGTCGTTCCAGGAATTCGACATCAACGCCTGGTTCGGCAGCACCGCCAAGAAAGTCGTGACGCTCGACGACGCCGCCTCCGCCGCCCGCGTTGTGGACGACGCCATCTTCACGGCCCTCAGCGGCCGGCCGGGTCCCGTGGTGATCGGCCTCCCCGAAGACGTGCTGGTCCACGCGATCGAATCGGCCACGGTGGAGCCCCGGACCGTCGCCCGGACTGAACCTGCAGCAGCCGATCTCGCCGGCCTCGAGACGCGCCTGGCCGCGTCCAGGAAGCCCCTGATCGTGGTGGGCGGCGAAGGCTGGGACCAGGCAGCCTCCGACGCGCTGGCCGGCTGGGCCGCACGCCACGGCGTCCCGGTGCTCGCAGACTTCCGCGCCTACGACGCCGTCCCGCACAACAGCGACGCCTACGCCGGCTACCTCGGCTACGCCCGCAGCGACGCCAACGCCCGCCGCCTCGACGAGGCCGACCTGCTGGTCTTCGTCGGCTGCGTCCGCGCCGACGTGCTCTCCGACGGCTACAAGCGCGGACTGGATGCCGTCACCGTCGTCGTCCACCCCGGCGCCGATCTGCTGGGCCACTTCGGCCGGCTGGACCAGCACATTCCGGCCCACGTCTCGTCCTTCGCCACCGCACTCGCCGCCAAGGATTCCGAAGCGGATCCCGACGCCGGCTGGCTGGCCGGAGCCCGCGCCGACTACGAGAAGTTCTCCACCGCGCAGCCGGACAGCGGGAACGGAGTGGACTCGAAATATGTGGACCTCGACGTCGTCATGGAAATCCTCAAGCAGGAAATGGACGACGACGCCGTCATCACGTACGGGGCCGGGAACCACTCGCTGTGGCCGGCCCGCTACCTGAAGCACAACACCGCGAACTCCCTCGCCGCACCCCGCAACGGGGCCATGGGCATGGGGATCCCGGCGGCGGTGGCTGCCTCCCTGGCCTACCCCGGCCGCCAGGTGATTTCCGTGGCCGGTGACGGCTGCTTCATGATGAACGGCCAGGAAATGGCCACGGCCATGGGCCACGGCGGGAAGTTCATCGCCCTCGTGGTGGACAACGGCATCTTCGCCACGATCCGTGAGCACCAGGAAGGCCACTACCCGGGCCGGCCCTCGGGCACGCACATGACCAACCCGGACTTCGCCGCACTGGCCCGGTCCTACGGCGGCTACGGCGAACGGGTCGAGAAGGCAGAGGACTTCGGCGCCGCTTTCCGCCGTGCCGTCGAATCCGGGCTGCCGGCAGTCCTGCACCTCCCGCAGGACCCCACCACCCGCTCACCCAAGACCGCCAGCAACTGACCGGAGCCCGTCATGATCACCCTGCACAACATCATCAATGGTGAGACCGTCCCCGGCAGCGCCGCCGACGGTTCGGACGCGGCCACCCTGCCGTTCTTCGACCCCGCCACCGGAGTCCAGCTCGGCACCGCCCCGGACAGCGACGCCGCCACCGTGGACCGCGCCTTCCAGGCCGCCCACACCGCCTTCCAGAGCTACAAGCGGACCACCCCGGCCGAACGCCAGGCCATGATGCTCAAACTCGCCGACCTCATCGAGGCCAACGTCGACAGGCTCCTGGACGCCGAGGTAGCCTGCACCGGCAAGCCGCGCCAGATCACCCGCGAGATCGAGATCCTCCGCGGCGCCGACCAGCTGCGCTTCTTCGCCGGCGCCTGCCGCGTGGTGTCCGGGACCGCCCAGACCGAATACGTCCGCGGCTTTTCCTCCACCGTCCGGCGTGAACCCCTCGGCGTGGTCGCCCAGATCACCCCGTGGAACTACCCGTTCATGATGGCCATCTGGAAGATCGGACCGGCGCTCGCCGCCGGCAACACGCTGGTCCTGAAACCGGCCGATACCACGCCCTGGTCCACCCTGGTGCTGGGCGAACTGGCGCAGGAGGCCTACCCCGCCGGCGTCGTCAACGTCATCTGCGGCGGCCGGGGGACCGGTGCCGCCATGGTGGATCACGAGATCCCGGAAATGGTGTCCATCACCGGCTCCACCAGGGCCGGGGCCCAGGTGATGTCCGCGGCGTCGAAGACCCTCAAGGACGTCCACCTGGAACTCGGCGGCAAGGCACCGGCGATCGTTTTCGCCGACACAGACATTGACGTGGCGGCTAGGGAGATCGCGCTCGGTGCGTTCTTCAACGCCGGGCAGGACTGCACCGCCGTGACCCGTGTGCTCGTCGAGGACTCCATCCACCAGGAGTTCGGTGCCGCGCTCGCCGCGGCAGCCGCAGCACTGCAGGTGGGCGGCGACGCCGCGGACCTGGGCCCGCTCAACAGCGCCGCCCAGCTGGACCGGGTGGAAGGCTTCATGTCCCGGCTGCCCGCGAACGCCAGGGTCCTGGCCGGAGGCAAGCGGACGGGCACCGGCTTCCACTTCGAGCCCACCGTGATCGACGGCGTCTTCCAGGCCGACGAGGTGGTGTGCGAGGAGATCTTCGGACCCGTGGTCACCGTCCAGCCGTTCGCCACGGAGGAGGAGGCCATCGAGCTCGCCAACGGGACCAAGTACGCGCTGGCCTCCAGCGTCTGGTCCAACAACCACGGAGTGGTCACGCGGGTCTCCAATGAGCTGGACTTCGGCGCCGTCTGGATCAACTGCCACCAGGTGATCCCCGCTGAGGCGCCGCACGGCGGTTTCAAGCACTCCGGGACCGGCAAGGACCTCTCCGTCTTTGGCCTGGAGGACTACACCCGCATCAAGTCAGTCACCACCTCCCACCGCTAAAGAACCACGTAGGTAACCCTTGAAACTCGATCTGCTGCTGCGCAACGCGGACATCATCACCATGGATGAGCGCCGCCCGCATGCCACCTCGCTGGGAGTCTGGCAGGGCCGGATTGTGGGCCTCGACGACGACCTGGCCGGCCTGGACGCGGCCGAAGTCCTGGACCTCGGGGGCGCCACCGTGACCCCCGGCTTCATCGACGCCCACTGCCACACCACCTGGTTCGGGCTCGGCCTGGGCGAACTGGACGTCTCCGCCGCGCGCGGCCTGCACCAGCTCTACGCCCTGCTGGAGGCCGGCATGGCGGCAGACAGCGCGCAGCCTGAGGCAGGGCCAGAGTCTGAGGCAGGGCCGGAGCCCGGGACCGGACCGGCGCCGGACTGGCTGCTGGCCACCGGCTTCAGCCAGCAGCAGCACGGCGGCGAGTTCCCGGACATCACCGTTTTGGACCGGATCACGGGAAACCGGCCGCTGTTCATGCGGCACAACTCCGGGCACATGGCCGTAGTCAACACGGCCGCGCTCCGGCTGGCCGGCGCCGAGCCGGCGTCGTTTCCGGACCCCGACGGCGGCGTCATTGTCCGCGACGCCGACGGCCGCCCCACCGGGCTGGTCCAGGAAACCGCGCAGCAGCTGATCCAGCAGCTGATCCTGCCGTACTCGTCCGAGGCGATCGAAGCCGCACTGGACCGGGCCACCACCTACTACGCCGCGGAGGGCATCACGAGCTTCACCGAGGCCGGGATCGGCGGCGGCTGGATCGGCCACAGCCCCGTGGAGCTGGCCGCCTACCAGCGGGCGGCCTCCGCGGGCAGGCTCCACGCCCGGGCGCAGCTGATGCCCGTTCTGGATGTGCTCCACCCGCTCGGCGGGCAGCACCCGCCGGGCACCACGCCGGCCGGACTGGATCTGGGCATCGCCAGCGGCTTCGGCGGCGATTTCCTGTCCCTGGGCCCGGCGAAGGTGTTCCTGGACGGGTCACTGCTCGGCGAAACGGCCGCGGTCAGCCATGACTACTGCAGCCACGGCGGGACGGACAACACCGGCAACACCGGCTACTTCCAGGCCGAACCGGACGCGCTGCGGGCAAAGATCGAGGCCGCCTACGCGGCCGGCTGGTCGATCGCGGCGCACGCCATCGGCGACCGCGCCGTTGACCTCGCGATCGACATCATCACCGGCTGCGCCACCAAATACGGCCCCCGGGCCGTGCCCAACAGGATCGAACACGCCTCGATGACCCGGCCGGAACAGCTGCAACGGCTGGCCGCCGCGGACATCGCCGTCACCCCGCAGGCGAGCTTCTTCGCCGACGGCGGGGACGGCATGACGCTGTCCCTCGGCCCGGAACGGCTCGGTTGGGCCTACCGGGCGGCGTCGTTCCTGTCCGCCGGTGTGACACTCGCCGGCAGCTCCGACCGCCCCGTGGCCGACGGAAACGTGCTCCGCGGCATGCAGGCGTTCGTGGACCGGCGCACCGCCTCCGGGGCCGTTTTCGGGAACCCGGACGAGCGGCTGAGCCCGCTCCAGGCCCTGGCGGCGTATACCACCGGAGCCGCCGCAGCCACCGGAGCCTCCGGTGTCAAAGGCTCGCTGACCGTAGGGAAGCTCGCCGATTTCACCGTCCTGTCCGGGTCCCCGCTCACTGCGGCCAGCATCGCCGGGCTCCAGGTGCTGGCCACCGCCGTCGGGGGGGACTTTACGTTCCGGACCGCCGGCATCATGACCCCGGTTGCGGCCCGTCCGGCCGCAACCGGTCCATTCTTCAACCCAGCTACCAACCGTTCATAGGGGAAAACCGTGACCACTCACACCACTTTCAGCACCCGCGACGCCGCGTTCGTGCGGGACTTCCACACCATGAGCGAATTCGGTGCTACCGAGAACGGCGGCGTGGACCGCCAGGCCGCCAGCGTGCCGGACGGCCAGCAGCGGCAGTGGCTCACCGGCCTGCTGGAGGCCAACGGCTTCACCGTCCGGTTCGACCGGGCCGGCAACCAGTGGGGCCTGTACGAGGCCGTGCCGGGCGCTCCCTTCGTCGTGGTGGGCTCCCACATGGATTCCCAGCCGACGGCGGGACGCTACGACGGCGCGTACGGCGTGCTTGCCGCAGCCCACGCGGCGTTCCGGCTCGTGGAGCAGTGGGCCGCGGCCGGAGACGCCGGGCAGCCCCGGTTCAATATCGCGGTGGTCAACTGGTTCAACGAAGAGGGCTCACGCTTCAAGCCGTCCATGATGGGTTCCTCCGTCTACACCGGAAAGCTCGAACTCGAAACCGCGCTGGCCACCAAGGACGCGGCCGGAGTCACGGTCCGCGAGGCCCTGGACGCGATCGGCTGCCGGGGCAGTTACGAGGGCCCCGAAGCCGCGTACTGCGCCGAAATCCACATTGAACAGGGCCGGAGCATGGAACGTGAAGGCATCACCATCGGCCTGGTGAACTCCAACTGGGCGGCCAACAAATACGAGTTCGTGGTCCACGGCGAGCAGGCCCACACCGGATCCACCGTGATCGCGGACCGGAAAGACGCGCTGCTGGGGGCGTCAATGATGGTGGTCGCCGCCCGGGAACTCGCCGACACCTTCCCCGGCGTGCTGCACACGTCCGTGGGGCAACTGAATGTCTACCCCAACTCGCCCGTCGTGGTGCCGTCCCGGGTGAGCCTGCTGCTGGACCTGCGCAGCGCCGATGAAGCTGTCCTAGCCGAGGCCGACGCCCTGCTGGACGAGCGCATCGCCGGGATCGAGAAGCTGGCGAACGTCACGGTGGAGCGCAACCACGCCCACACCTGGCCCGTGACACCCTACCAGCCCGAAGGCGTGGAACTCGCGGCCAAGGTGGCGGCGGACCTGGGCCTTGCGAACAAGCAGGTCATGACCCTGGCCGGGCACGATTCGACCAACATGAAGGACCTGGTCCCGACGGTGATGCTGTTTGTGCCCAGCGTGGACGGGATCTCCCACAACGAGCACGAGTACACCACGGACGAGGACATCGTGGCGGGCCTGGCGATGCTCACCGAGGTAGTGAACCGGCTCTGCAACGGGGCGCTGGAGGACTGACCGAGGGCGCGGCTGTACTTCACAGGTCCTCCGCGGCCACCCCGGAACCCCCGGGCGCCTGGCCAGTGCCTTCTCAGGCGCCTTCGGGCTTCTGCGAGATCCAGAGCATCGCCCCGTGGGGGTTCTCCGGCAGGTCAGCGGCGTCCGGGTTGGCCACGTGCAGGGTCCGGCCGAAGGCCTCTTCCGTCAGGCTGACCCGGTGGCCGGCGGCCGCGAGGCGGTCCCGCAGGCCGGCGAGGTCGCCAGTGTATTCAAACCCCAGGCCGGTCCGGGCGGCGCCGCTGGCGGGCCGGACCATCAGCACGCCGCCGTTCTTCGCCGTGAAATCCGCGGTTTCGTCGTCGTCCGGGGCAGGCCGCAGCCGGGCGCCCATGTTCCGCAGGGTTTGCTCGGCGGCGGCCGCGTCCGGCGTGAACCAGACTTCGACGACGGCGAGGGCCGGATCGGCGTCCGCGCACTGCGCGCCGTGGGCGGCCTTGTCCGCGAAGAAGCCGAACCCGTCCCCGCCCGTGATCCGGCAGGTATCGCCGTGACGGGCGTTGACCAGCTCGGCCGGGGTGGTCCCGTCCTCCGCGCCGGCCAGATTGGTGCGGCGCGCGAATTCTGCCAGGTCTCCGACCTCGACGCCGAAGTCCGTCTTTCCATCCAGCACCATTCCGGCACCGGCACCGTCCCCGGCATCAGCCCCGGCGGCACCCGCCGCTACCCGGTGCAGCGCGAGGCGGCCCGAGCCGGCGTCGAACTCCTGCCAGTTGCCGTCGTCGACTGTGCGCACCATGCCGAGGGCGGACAGCAGGCCCTCCCACTGGTCCATGCGGGAGGTGTAGTGGATCGGGCGGACGCGCAGCATGGGATCTCCTTGCGAGGGACGGTTTTTGGCTCCTCCTGACATGGTGCCACCAAAGCACCCCTCCGGTCAGCACGGCAGGGCACAATGGGGCCATGGCTGTTGAACTGGAGGAACTGCTGGTGAAGGACGCCGCCGAGTGGCGCGCCTGGCTGGAGCAGCACCACGCGCAGAGTCCCGGGGTGTGGCTCGTGCTGCACAAGAAGGGCGGATCGGTGACGGAGCTGGACTACGAGGCCGCGCTGCAGGAGGCGCTGTGTTTCGGCTGGATCGACGGGCAGGGGCGGCGCCGGGACGAGGAAAGCTCGTTCCAGCGGATGACCCGGCGGGGACCCAAGAGCGTGTGGTCGGCCCGGAACGTGGAGCGGATTGACCGCCTGGAGGCGGCAGGGCGGATGGCCCCCGCCGGGCAGGCGGCCGTCGCCGCCGCCAAGGCGGACGGGCGCTGGGAGGCCGCCTATTCGGGCGCGGCGACGGCGGAGGTCCCGGATGACCTCGCCGCCGCCATCGCGGCGGAGCCGCGGGCGCAGGCGATGTTCGAGGTCCTGACGTCCGTGAACCGGTATGCCCTGATCTACCGCACCAACTCGGTCAAGCAGGCCTCGACCCGGGAGCGGAAGATCGCCGGGTTCGTGGAGATGCTGGCCAGGTTCGACACGCCGTACCCGCAGACCAGGCGTCCCCCGGAACCGTAGCGCTCGCCCGCCGCGCATCCCAGAGAATTCCCAGCGCCCTTGCTGGCTGCGGGGAGTTGCCTCTGGCAGGATGGGGCGATGCTCCTTGCCCAGCGTGCCCCGCGACCCCCTGCCCGCCTGCCGCTGCCGTCCCAGCAGCGGCTCTTCTTCGTGGCAGCGGGCCTGTTAATTGCGGGCGAGACGATCTTCTGGACCGTGCTCGCCGCCGTGCAGTCGAACAGCGGCGTGGCCGACCTGGACGGGCCCGTGCACGACGGAATCGTGGCGTCCCGGACCCCCCTGGCCACCGCCATCCTGACGGCCGTGACCACGGTGACGTCGCCGCTGTGGATGACGGTGATCGGCTGCGCCGTGGCACTGGCCTGGGCGGTCTTCAAGCGTGAAGTCTGGCGTCCCGCCCTGCTGGTCGGCGCCATGGCGGCGACCTTCGCGGTGTCCACGCTGGTGAAGCACGACGTCGGCCGGAGCCGGCCCGCCGCCAGCGGCTTCATGCTGGGACCGGACGACGCCCTGTCCTTTCCCTCCGGCCATACCTTCGGGGCCGGCGTGTTCCTGTGCGTCCTCAGTTACCTGCTTCTGGCGGCCCGCGGCACGCGGACGGGCAAACGGACGACGTCGGTGCTCGGCTTCGCGGCAGCGGCTGCCGGGACACTGGTGGTTGCCTTCAGCCGCCTGTACCTGGGGTATCACTGGCTGACGGACGTGCTCGCCTCCATGGGCCTGGCGCTCGCCGTTACCGGGATCGTTATCCTGGCCGACGGGCTGCGCGCCGCCGCTGCCCCGTCCGGGCAACACCCATTGGAGGCGGGACCGTCAGAGTCCGACGCCCATCGCCTGGGCGATCACCACCGCCGAGGCTGAGGACCACGCCTGCGGGTGGCACGACGCCGGATACGGTACCGCGACGCTCGAGTCCTCGGCCCGCACCCCGGCGAACACCTCCGGCAACCGGTGCCCGAAGGAGGCCGCCGCCGCGATCAGGCCGTCGGCGAGGGTGCGTGCCTCTGCGACAAAACCGTCGGCCAGGAGGCCGCGGATCGCGATGGCGGTGTCGTGGCTCCAGACCGAGCCGCAGTGGTAGCTGAAGGGCCAAAATCCTGCGGCCCGCCGCGAAATCGTGTGCACGCCGTAGCCGGAGAACAGCTCGGGGCTCACCAGCCGGTCCGCGACGATCCGGGCTTCGGCCGCGTCCAGGATGCCCGTGCCCAGCAGATGTCCCATGTTTGAGCCCGGGATGTCCAGGGGGACCCCGTGCCCGTCCAGGGCCATGGCCGGGAACGGCCCGCCGTCGTCCTCAACCCAGAAACGCTCCCGGAACCTGAGCCGCAGGGCCGCGGCGAAGTCGCGAAGCGCCTGAGCGCCCGGTTCCCCGAACGCGTCGAACAGTTCCGCCGTCCCCATGGCTGCCTGGTACGCGTAGCCCTGCACCTCGGACAGGGCGATGGGCCCCTCGGCCTGCCGGCCGTCGCGGAACTGCATGGCGTCCCGGGAATCCTTCCAGCCCTGGTTGCTCAGGCCGTGGCCCGTGGAGTCACGGTAGCTGAGGAACCCGCCGTTGCCGGCTGCGCCGTCCGCTGCGCCGTCTACCGGGGAGCCGGCGGCGAGCAGCCACTCCGCGGCGCGTGCCGCGTTCGGCAGCAGCGACCGCACGGCGTCCTCGTCCCGGCCGGTGCGCCAGAGTTCACCGAGCAGGCAAAGCCACAACGGGGTGGAATCCACCGCCCCGAAGTACACCGGCGGCAGGCGCAGGTTCTGGCTCTCAAGAACCAGTTCCTTGGACCGCAGTTCGTGCAGGATCTTGCCGGGTGCCTCGGCGGCCGCCGCGTCCGTCCGGGTGCCCTGGAAAGCAGCCAGCGCGCGCAGGGTGCCCGCCGCCAGCCCGTTGTCCGCGCCGGTGTCCAGAGGCAGCAGCAGCCGCGCAGCCCACAGCGAATCCCGTCCGAACAGCGTGAAGTACCAGGGCGCCCCGGCGGCGATGAACGGGGCGTCCGGCAGCTGGCGGGTGGCCAGGCGGAGCCCGGCCACGTCATCGAGGGAGTTATCCAGGAGCAGGCCCAGGGCCCCGGCAGGTCCGGTCCGCGGCGGCCTGGCCGCGGGCGGGCGGGCAGCCACCACGGCGTCGTCGTCATCGGTGAGGACGGCCTGCCATTCGGCCTCGAACGGCCGGCCCCGGCCCAGGGTTCCGCGCCAGGCGAGGTGGCCTTCCGGGGTGACGGCGCCGGGGGCCGCGACCGCCAGGGTCTTGCCATCCTCCTGCCAGCGCAGCGTGGACCCATCGGCAGAGACCGGCGCGGACGGGTCACGGAAGCGGCTGAGGCGGATCTGGGCCATGTCGGTGAAGTCGGCCGCGAGGGCTACTTCGATTTCGACGTCGAGGGAATCCAGCGAGGTGCGCAGCTGAAGGGTGTGCCGCACCACGCCCGGCGTCACCGTCCAGGTCTGGAGGAGCTCGACGGCGGGATCCTCCGTGGGTCCCGGGATGCCCCGGACCAGGCCTCGGACGCGCAGGACGCCGCCGGGCTCGGTCTCGACGGTGGCCGGTTCGGGTTCCAGGCCGTTGACGCGCACGAGCGCCCGGCAGAGCATCCGGGTGTCGCCGTGGAGCAGCCCGGTGAACCCGGCCGGATCAGCGGAGTCACCGGCTCCGGGCGGTTTGACCTCGCCGGCCAGGCGGCCGTCAGGGTCGAGCCACAGCTGGGTGGGGGCGGCAACGGAGCAGTGTTGGCGGTGCAGGCCGGGCTGAACAGTCATCCGCCTACCCTATGCCGGGCACTGGGCGGTCTCAATCCGCCGCAGCCCGCTGCCGACCGCCTAAGAGGTCATGGCGTCGGCCGCCGGCTGCCGGGCTGCCGGGCTGCCGGGCTGCCGGGCTGCCGGGCTGTGGACTGCGGCCGCGTCGGAACGCGTGCGTAGCCGATTAGCTTCGTCGTGTGTCCGACCTACGGGACGCTTCCATCGGGTTCATCAGAACCATCTTGGCGGTCGCTCTTCGTCACGTTGCCACGGTGGCCAAAGATGATTTGCCGGACATCAGAGAGAACTTTTCGCTTCCGCTCCATCGCTTATTCTTAGCGTGGAGGCCCGACTAAGTGGGGGAACGAACGGGGAGGGAAGTTCTAATCATGGAAAACAACAGTTCTACGTGGGTCCGGTTTTGGAACCGGGGGACGTGGTGGAAAGCGCTCCTGATCGTCGCCGTGTATTGGGGCGTGTACG
This sequence comes from Arthrobacter sp. 01L42, assembly GCF_056400005.1. Taxonomy (NCBI): domain Bacteria; kingdom Bacillati; phylum Actinomycetota; class Actinomycetes; order Micrococcales; family Micrococcaceae; genus Arthrobacter; species Arthrobacter sp. 01L42. The sequence goes on from NZ_JBFTSL010000012.1 coordinate 123,552, forward strand.
AACTGATCGGGCTGGGAATAGGTGCACTGGTTGGGGGCTCCATCGACCTGGGAAGCCCCCTGAACGATCCGCTCAGTGCATTCCTAGGTTTAGCACTCCCTATCTTGCTCGCGGGAATACTGCTCTTTCTCTTCGCTCGCTCCCTCGGCTGGGTCAAGGAAATCTTCGGTCCCCAACCCGTCCGCGGGAAGGCCTGGATGTGGGTCGCAGTCCTCCTCGTCGTCGTCCCAATCTTCCTACGGCTGATGGCAACCAACTGGTCCGCCTACTCCATCGGGCTTGTTCTGGTTGTGGCGTTCTTCGGATTGTGCGTGGGGTTCACTGAAGAACTCGCCACGCGAGGAATAGTAGTGAACATGCTCCGAAACGGCGGCTATGGCGAACGACTGGTCTTTGTCTTGTCATCCCTGTATTTCGCGCTGCTGCACAGCGGAAACCTCCTCACCGGAATGGCCCCCCTGGTTGTTGCCGTTACCGTCGTCTACACCTTTGGATTCGGTGCCATGATGTACCTCTCCATGCGCGCGACGGGCCGGATCACGTGGGCCATCCTGCTGCATGCCGCCACAGACCCCACAACGTTCCTCGCCACCGGTGGGATCGACGCCACCTCAGCCACAGCTGGGGCGGAAGAACTGATATCACTCGCGGGGCTCTTCAACTGGGCCTATATACTCCTGGCGCTCCTTGCCATCTTCCTCGTCAAAGGCCGCGCCAACCGGACACACGACATCCCCCCAGTCCCCGCCGTGGCCTGACCTGAGGGGCCAGCTCACCAACTCGCTCGGTGTCGCACTAGCGCCCGTAAGCCGATCCCCAAACTGGACGGAAATGCTCCAAGACTGCGGTCGTGCAAGAATCGCGGCATGGATGAGCATGACCGGCAGATGAGGGAACAGCAGTTGATGATCGTCGAGGCTCTGGTGCAGGCGATGGATCGGCGGGACGAGGTCTTCCAGGTGATTGAGGATTCAGAGGACTTGGACGAAGCAATCCGTCGCGTGGGTCAACTGTTGGGCGTGGGAGAAGTACCCAGCCGGGCAGTCCTCGACATGCAGGCCAGAAGATTCACCCGAGACCAGCGTCAGGCCATCGCTTCCCATGCAGAAGAACTTAGATCAAGGTTGCCCGATGGACACTGAACCGCGCCTGACGGCGGCATCGGTGGTCGCATGGGTTCTGACTGGCGCTCAGCCTGGCCAATACGAGATCGCTCCTGAGGACGCTCAGAAGCGGTCTCGTTCCGAGGCCACGTCAGATCGTGGACCAGGTCGGCTAACTAGTGGACGATTCTCATCTCGTGCGAGGTCTGATTGAGTCGCCGTCCGCCGTCGGGAACGACCGTCACAATGTCCTCGATCCGTACGCCGAACCTGCCCGGCAGGTAGATTCCGGGTTCGATCGAGAAGCACATGCCGGGGTGGAGGATCTGGGTTTCGCCCTCGACCATGTACGGCGGCTCGTGAGTCGTCAGCCCGATTCCGTGCCCGACGCGGTGAATGAAGTAGTCGCCGTAGCCGGCTTCAGTGATCACCGCCCGGGACACGCGATCGATCTCCTGGCACTCGACGCCTGGACGCACGGCCTCGAACCCGGCCTGCTGCGCGAGTCTGACGACGTCGTGAACCTCGCGCTCCTCGGCGGTGGGCTCGCCGACGTGCACGGTCCGCGTCGTGTCTGATCCGTAGCCGTGTTTGAGGCCGCCGAAGTCGAGCACCACCATGTCCCCGTCCTCGATCATCCGCGGGCCGATCTCGTGGTGAGGGTTGGCTCCATTCGGACCCGAACCGACGACGGTGAAGTCCACCTGCGAATGACCGAACTGGCGAAGCAGGTCGGCGAGATCAAAACCGACGTCGGTCTCGCTGCGCCCAGCGAACCGCACGGTGACGATCTCCTCGTACGCCTGGTCTGCGGCCGCGCCGGCCGCCGCCAGCCGCTCGATCTCGTCGTCATCCTTGATCGCCCGAAGCATCGGCAGGGCGGTCGTCATCGCGACGTAGGACGACTTGGGCAGTCGATCCTGCAGGCCGAGGAGGTGCATGGCCCAGGCCGAGTCAGAGACGGCATAACGTCCGGTGCCGGCCATCAGCGTGGCAGATTCCGTGTAGGGGTCGCTCCCGTCGGTCCAGTCGGTGATCCGCAGATTCGAGGCGCCGGCGGCCGCTTCCGCGTCGGGCCTCTCGAGCCTCGGAACGATCATGGCGGGATCCGCGTCGACGGGGATCACGAGCATGGTGATGCGTTCAGTGATGGCCACGGGTGCATAACCGGTGAGGTACAGCAGGTCCGGTCCGGGAGTGACCAGGATGCCGTCGAGCCCGGCATCCTGGGCGGCGTGGGCTGCTCGCCGCAACCGTTCGGCGAAGTCATCGGCGGTGAACGGAGCCGGACCGGAAAGGCCGCGATGATCACTCATGGTTCGCATTCTCGTGCGCGGGGCATCCCCGGTCAACCCATCGCCCGGACAGCCGCTCCAGTAACTCTGGAATCACCCGTCGCGGGTGAGCCTTCGGGGCACAGAGGCTTCAGGACGCCGAATCTCGACGTTACGGCTGCTCATCCATCGGAAAGGCGACCGCCTCGCCCACCACGCGAAGCCGCAGCTCCGTGCCGGGGCGGGCGATCGAGGCGTTCCAGTGCCGGATGGTGATGATCTCCCCGCCGCCGGGGTAGCGGTGGTCCGGGATGGCGCCGGCGGCAAGGACCGGCGGGACGGGGAGTTGGAGCCGCACCGTGGTTTCGGGGCCGAAGTAGTCCGTGTCCACCACCGTGCCGCGGATGGGGCCGTCCTCGGAAATGCGGATCTGCTCGGGCCGCAGCATCAGCTGGACCCGGCCCTGGGCTGGCGGGCGGCGCACGGGGATCCCGCCGAGCGAACACGTGGCCAGGGAGCCTTCCATCCAGGCATCCAGGATCACGGCGTCGCCCAGGAACTCGGCGGTGGCACGATCAGCCGGACGCGTGTAGACGACAAACGGGTTGCCGATCTGGGCCAGCTTGCCGCCGCGCATCACAGCCACCTGGTCGGCGAAGGACAGCGCCTCGGCCTGGTCATGCGTGACGAGGATCGTGGTGACGCCGGCGTCCTTCAGCACCTGGGCCACGGCGCGGCGGGTGGCCACCCGCAGGCCGGCGTCCAGGGCGGAGAAGGGCTCGTCCAGCAGCATGAGCGCGGGCTTGCGGGCCAGCGCCCGGGCGAGGGCAACCCGCTGCTGCTGGCCGCCGGAGAGCTGGTGCGGGCGGCGCTTGGCCATGGCCGGGTCCAGTGAGACCATTTCCAGCAGCTCGCCCACCCGCGCCTTGACGCCGCGGCGCCCGCCGGGCAGCTGGGTGGCGTCCAGGCCGAAGGAGATGTTCTGCCCGACCGTCAGGTGCGGGAACAGGGCGCCGTCCTGGGCGACGTAGCCGACGTGCCGCTTGTGCGCGGGGACCCAGGCGTTGTCCCCGGCCACCTTGCTCCCGTTGAGCGAGATGCTGCCGGTGTCCGGGTGCTCGAAGCCGGCGATCAGGCGAAGGAGCGTGGTCTTGCCGGAGCCGGAGGGTCCCACGATCGCCGTCGTTCCGCCCTTGGCGACGGAGAGGTTGACGCCCTTGAGGACGGCCTGGGGCCCAAAGTTCTTGGTGACGGCGTCGATTTCCAGGTGGCTGTTGGTGCTGGTGGCCACGGAAGCCGCGACCCGCGGCTCGGGGAGGCGCGAGGGGGCCTCACGCGACGGGTAGACATCGGTCACTGTCCGGCTACTTTCTTGGACTGCTGGAAGAGGAGATAGGTCATGGGCGCCGAGATCAGGATCATCAGCAGCGCATAGGGGGCGGCGCCAGCGTAGTCGATCTCGCTGCTCTTGCTCCAGAACTCGGTGGCGAGGGTGCGGGTCCCGTTGGGCGAGAGCAGGAGGGTGGCGGTGAGCTCGTTGACAATCCCCAGGAACACCAGGGCCGCGCCGCCAGCCGCGGCGGGGGCCGTGAGCCGCAGCGTCACGCGCAGGAAGGCCAGCAGCGGCGGCTTGCCGAGCACCTGGGCGGCCTCGTCGAGTTCCTTCGGTGCCTGGGACAGCCCCGAGCGGATGTTCACGAGGGCCCGGGGGAGGAACAGCAGCACGTAGGCCGCGATGAGCAGCGCTGAGGTCTGGTACATGCTGGGCACCATTCGGATGCTCACGGTCACGAAGGCCAGGCCCACCACGATCCCGGGCATGGAGCTGGTGATGTAGTTGGACAGCTCCAGGGACTTGCTGAACCAGCCGGGACGCCGCACGGCCAGGTAAGCCATGGGGAACGCGACCACGGTGGTGGCGACGGCCGCCGCGAGGCCGTAGGCCAAGGTCTGCAGGAGGGCCGGCATGAATTCTTCGGCAGCCCAGATTTCCGGGCCGCCGGCGACGATCCAGCGCAGCACAAACGTCAGCGGCAGCCCGAACGCAAGCCCGGTGAGGGCGATCAGGGACAGCTGGGCGGGGAGCTGGTAGGCGTGCAGGGGCAGGCGCAAGGCGCGTGCCTGGGCCCCGGAGCCGATCCTGGCGTACCGGGCGCTGCCGCGGCTGCGGACCTCCACGAGCAGCAGGATCAGGCAGAGGAACACCAGGACGCTGGCCAGCATGTTCCCGGCGGTGCCGTTGAACGTGGACTGGTACTGGACCATGATCGCGGTGGTGAAGGTGTCGAAGCGGATCATCGCGAAGGCCCCGTATTCGGCCAGCAGGTGCAGCGCGACCAGCAGCCCGCCGCCGGTCATGGCGATGCGCAGCTGCGGGAGCACCACGCGGAAGAACGCGCGCCAGGCGCCGAGGCCGAGGGAGGCGGCGGACTGTTCGATCGCCGGGTCCAGGCGGCTGAGCGTCGCGGCGGCCGGGATGTACACGAGCGGGAAATAGGACAGGGTGGCGATCAGGACCCCGGACCACAGCCCGCCAAGGGACGGCACCGCGGAAACCCACGCGTAGCTGTTGACGAAGGCGGGGATGGCCAGCGGGGCGGCGAGCAGAACGGCCCACCACTTGCGGCCCACAAGGCTGGTGCGTTCGACGAGCCACGCGCCGCCGACGCCCAGGACGAGACACAGCGGCACCGTCACCACTGTCAGCAGCACCGTGTTGAGCAGGAGTTCGCCCACGCGCGGGCGGAAGATCAGGGCCATTGCGGTGTCCCAGCCGGTGGAGGCTGTCATGAAGACCACGTAGGCCAGGGGCACCAGGGAAAACAGGGCGATGAGGACCGCGATGATGGACACGACAGAGACGCCGAAAGGCGGGCGGGGGCGTTTACCCCTGCCCGCCGTCGTCGTGTCAGTCGTCAAATCCCCAGAGGGACCGGGGACCGCCAGCTTGTTAGTCACTGCGGCTACAGCAGTCCTGCCTGGGTCATCAGCTCGGTGACCTTGGCGGAATTGAGTTTGGCGGGATCCACGGTGGGGGCCTGCAACTCCTTGAGCGGAACCAGCTTGTCGTTGGACGGGACGTCCGAGCCGACAGCGTATTCGAAGGAGGTGCCCTTCTGGAGCACTTCCTGGCCCTTCTTGCCGGTGATGAACTTCAGGAAGGACTGGGCCGCCGCGGCGTTCTTGGAAGACTTCAGCACGCCGCCGCCGGAGATGGAGACGAAGGCGCCCGGGTCCTGGTTCTTGAAGTAGAACGGCGTGACGTTGTTGGAGTTCTCGCCGGTCTTGGCCTGGTCGCCGTAGTAGTAATAGTGGTAGATCAGCGCGGCGTCGACTTCGCCGGCGTTGACGGCCTTCATGGCCGTGCTGTTGCCCTTGTACGGCTTGGAGTTTTCCTTCATGCCCTTGAGCCAGGCCTCAGTGGCGGCTTCGCCCTTGAGTTCCAGCAGGGCCGAGACGATCGCCTGGAAGTCGGCGCCCGACGGCGAGGCAGCCCACTTGCCCTTCCACTCGGGGTTGGCCAGGTCCAGCATGGACTTGGGCAGCTTGTCGGCGCTGATCTTGTTCTTGTCGTAGACCAGCACGGTGGAGCGGGCCGCGATGCCGGTCCACTTGTTGGTGGAGGGGCGGAATTCGGCGGGGACCTGGTCCACGGTGGCCTTGTCCACATCCGCGAAGAGGCCGGCGTTTTCCACCTGAGCCATGGCGGGGGAGTTCTCGGTGAGGAAGACGTCCGCCGGTGAGGCCTGGCCTTCCTGCACGATCTGGTTGGACATCTCGGTGTCGTCGCCCTGGCGCACGGTCACCTTGATGCCGGTCTCGGCGGTGAAGGCGTCGATCCACTCTTTGGTCAGGGATTCGTGCTGGGCGTTATAGACCGTGATCTCGCCGGCGGCGGAGCCGTTGGCGGCTGCGCTGCTGCCGGCCGTGGCGGAGGAACCGGAGCCGCAGGCGGCCAGGCCCAGGGCGGCAGTGGCGGCCAGGGCGATGCCCGCCAGCGCGTTGGTGCGGATCTTCATGGGGCTACTTTCTACAAGGAAGTCGTCGTAGTGCCCTGCCCCCCGTGAGCGGGGAAGTTAGGGCATGCTCACTAAGAAAGACTGTAGGTTAGCCAAACCTAAGCGACCAACCTGAGGCTGGTTTAAGTGATGAGGATCACCTCAATTACGATACTATTGCGTGACGTAATTGTCGCCGGGTTATCGGACGGGCGCCTGCGCGATCGAGGCGGCCGCCTCCAGCACCATCCAGGCCTGCAGCTGCGTGGAGAGCTCGACGGCGGCGCCTTCCGGGTAACTGCGGCGTGCCGGCGCGTCGGTGCGGTCGGAGAAGACCAGATGGCTGCCGCGGCGCGCGAGGCGGTCGTTCGGAGGGAGGATCCGGCGGCCCTCCCAGAGGGCCTCTGCCGTATCGTTCACGAGCGCCGCCGCCGTGGCCCGGGTTTCGGCTGGGAGGCGTTCGTCGACGGCGGCGAGGGCCAGGTAGCGGACGAGGATCCCCGTGAAGAGCCCGCCGTCGCCCGTTCCCTCGCAGCGCAGCACCGCGGCGGTGCGGCCCAGCAGCGGGGCCGGCTGCGTGAGGTTGGCCGCCACGGCGTCCACCAGTGCGGCCGCACGCCCGAGGTTGGGCTCGCCCCCGAGTTCCAGCAGGGCGCCGAGGACGGGCCCCTGGTTGTAGGTGTAGATGGTCTCCTCCAGCACCGCCTCGCCCGTTCCGGAAATCCGGAGGCCGTCGCGGTACAGGCCCTGTCCGGGCTCGTACAGCCTGGCGTCCAGCCAGTCCAGCAGGGACTGCGCCTTGGTCCGGTTGCCGGTCCGCGCGTAGTAGAGGGCCACGGGTGCGGTGGCGGGGGTGTTCTTGAAGTCGCGCTTCGTGCTCCAGAATGTACCGCCGCCGAGGTCGTCCGTGGAAGCGGAGTCGAACTGCAGGGTCAGGCTTTGCAGGACCTTGGCGTTGCGCTCCCGGCCGGTGTGTTTGCGGGTGTCCTCGGCGAGCTTGTCCAGCCGGAGCGTGGCAAGGGCCAGCCAGGCCATGTCGTCGTAGTAGTTGTTGACCACCGTGAGGAAATTGCGCAGCCGGATGCCTGTGACGAGCCGGGAGGCGAGCCGGCCGGCGCTGGGCCGGTTCTCGCCGTCGAACTTGGCTCCCGGATGCCCGGGGGGCCCCAGTTCCCGGCGGCCGGCGTCCACGAGGCAGTCCAGGTAGTGTGCCTGCCACCAGTAGTGCCAGGGCCGGGACAGGTTCTTCAGCCGGCCCGAGGGGCGGAGGATCGCGGCGATGTGGGTCCCGGGGAGGAAAAAGAGCTGCTGCCCGAAGAGCCTGGTCACTGAGCGGGCGGCCTCGTCCGCACGGAAGGACCAGTTGGGGGCGGAGGCGTCGGCTCGGGTCATGGCTCAAGCGTAATCGCGGGAGCCCGTCCGGCCCGCGACTGTGACTGCGCCCTCGGCGTGTGCGGCCCAAAGGTGCGCATTGGCCGCATTCCAGTTAACATTCACTAACTAATGTTCCCCGCGGGCCGCCTCTGCAGGCGCCGCCCGCGTCGAGGCTTCGCCGCCGGGGTTCGGTTCCACATCAAGGAGGATGGATGGACATCAAGGGTACTGTCGCGCTGATCACGGGCGGGGCCTCCGGTCTCGGAGCGGCCACGGCCAGGCGCCTGTTCGACGCCGGCGCGTCGGTGGTCCTCGTGGACCTGCCGGGTTCCGCCGGGGACGCCTTTGCCGCCGAACTGACCGCATCCGCCGCTGCCGGCGCCGGCGAAGCTGCTGCCGGAGGCGGCCGCAGGGCCGTCTTTGTCCCGGCCGACGTCACGGACGAGGCGCAGGTGCAGGCCGCCGTCGACGCCGCCTCAGCATTGGGCCCGCTGCGCATCGTGGTCAACTGCGCGGGGATCGCCACCCCCGGCAAGGTCCTGGGCCGCGGCGGCGTCCTCCCGCTGGAGGCCTTCAACCGCGTCATCCAGATCAACCTCTTGGGCACCTTCAACGTGATCCGCCTCGCCGCGGCCGCCATGGCAGCCACCGAGCCCGCCGCCACGGAACTCGGCGGCCCCGAACGTGGCGTCATCATCAACACCGCCTCCGTTGCCGCGTTCGACGGGCAGATCGGCCAGCCCGCCTACGCCGCCTCCAAGGGCGCCGTCGCCGCCATGACGCTGCCGATTGCCCGCGAACTCGCGCGCTCGCTGATCCGGGTGGTCACCATCGCGCCGGGCATCTTCGAGACTCCCATGATGGCCGGCCTGCCCCAGGAGGCGCAGGACTCCCTGGGCCAGCAGGTGCCGCACCCCTCACGGCTGGGCCGGCCGGCCGAATACGCGAACCTCGCCGCGCACATTGTGGAGAACGCCATGCTCAACGGCGAGACAATCCGCCTCGACGGTGCCATCCGCATGGGCCCGAAATGACCGGGTCTGAGATGGCCGCTGCCGAAGTGACCGAGACAGGGCCGGCCGCCACGGCGGCCCTGGCCGCACCGACAGTGGCCGCACCCTCTGTGGCGGGGCTGCCCACGGCGGACTTCTTCGACTACGAAGCCCTGCTCAGCACGGCGGAGCGGGCCAAGCTGGCGCAGCTGCGCGAGTTCCTGGCCGTCGAGGTTGCCCCGTTCGCCACGGACTGGTGGAACAAGGCCGAATTCCCGGCCCACATCCTGCCCAAGCTGGCCGCCTTGGAGCTCAGCGCCCCGGCCCAGCGCGGCTACAGCAACCTGTTCGCCGGGATCGTCATCGCCGAGATGACCCGGGTGGACACCTCGCTCGCCACCTTCTTCCTGGTCCACCATGACCTCTTCGTGGAGTCTCTCTACGGCTTCGGCTCCGAGGAGCAGAAGGCGCGCCTGCTCGAGGACGCGGCAAGCCTGCGCACCACCGGTGCCTTTGCCCTCACCGAACCGGACCACGGCTCGGACGTTGCCGGCGGCATGGAAACCCGGGCCCGCCGGGTCCCCGGCGGCGCGGCCGGCGGCGGCGACATCTGGGTGCTCAACGGCGCCAAGCGCTGGATCGGCAACGGCACGTTTTGCGACTACATGCTGGTCTGGGCCCGGGACGAGGCCGACGGCGGCATCCGCGGCTTCATCGTCGACGCCACCTTGCCGGGCGTGAGCCGGAGCCGGATCGAGAACAAGATTGCCCTGCGCACGGTGCAGAACGCGGACATCGTCTTCACCGACGTCCGGGTGGCCGAAACGGACCGCTTCGCCGGGATCAGCAGCTTCGAGGACACCAACGAACTCCTGCGCGGTTCCCGGATCATGGTGGCCTGGCAAGGTGTGGGGCAGCAGCTCGCGGCGTTCGACGTCGCCCGGCAGTACGCCGTCGAACGCCAGCAGTTCGGCCGCCCGCTGGCAAAGTTCCAACTGGTCCAGCAGCAGCTGGTCACCATGCTCGGCAACGCCGTGGCCAGCATGGGCATGATGGTCCGGATCGCCCAGCTGCAGGACGCCGGCGCTGCGGACATGCCGCAGGTGGCCCTCGCCAAGTCCTATGTCAGCGCCCGGATGCGCGAAACCGTCGCGATGGGCCGGTCCCTGCTGGGCGGCAACGGGATCGTCACCGACTACCGGATGGCCAAGATCTTCTCCGACGCCGAGGCGATCTACACCTACGAGGGCTCGTTCGAGATCAACACCCTGATCACGGGCCGCGCCGTCACCGGGGTGTCCGCGATCGTCTAGAAGACGGCTTTGACCGTTTAGACCGTTTCGAGCCGTTTAGAAGAGGCCGGGTTCCTTCTCGCCGGCCTCGATCTTCACATCAAGGCTGTTGTTCCGCACCGGCATGGGGCAGGTGCCGTACGGGGTGAAGGCGCTGGGGTAGTTGATGGCCCGGTTAAAGTCCAGGACCACGGTATTGTCCGGGCGGGGTTTCGCGGTGGACACCTTCCGCCACTCGTCCGTACTTTCCCCGTTGGTCTCGTCGTGGAACGTCACCGTCAGGGCACCGAGCTTCTCCTCCTCGGCCTGCAGGTGGATCTCGTGGTCCGCGCCGGGAAGTCGGAAGACCAGCTCGCCGACCGAGCGGTGGACCCCGTCCACGAGCGGGTTGGCCGTGCCGATCGGGACATCCACAGGCTCGGGGTAGGGCACGAACCGGGCCTCGATGACCAGGTCCGGGCGGAAGCCGAAGGTGGGCACGCCATCGAACTCCGTGAACACCGGCGACTGGGAGTCGCGGGTGCGGATGGCGTACTTGTCCGCCCGCATGGCGAGCTCCACCACCACCTGGCGGCCGTCGTCGCCGCCGTACCGGACCCACATCAGTGATTCCTCGTCGGCGAGCACGGCGCTGATGGTCCCGTCCACGGGTTCGCCGGTTTCGACGAGGGTCAGACCGTCGGACGCGGCGGCCGTGAGGAACGCCGCGGTGCCGTCCGTGGACCAGAGGCCGGGGGCGAGCTCGACGGCGGCCGGCTCGCCTTCCAGCCACTGGAAGGAGGTCAGCGTGAGCCAGCCGTGCTCGCTGGCGAGGGCCGTGTTGCGGCTGTTCCGGAAGCGTTGCCAGCGGGCCAGCTGCGGGTTCTGCACTGCATCAGGCGTGGGCTTCGAGCCAGTCCCGGGTTCAGGGGCGGTCATGGGCACCTCCAAGGGGTTTCAGCTGGTGGCGGGTGGGGTGTTGAGGCTGGCCGCAACGAGCTGGGCGGCAGTAGTTCCGGCTGCGGCGGCCGCGGCCGGGTCGCCGTCGAGCACCCCGCTTGCCAGGCCGCCGTCGAGTACCAGTGTCAGGCTGCGGGCGAGCTGGTCCGGGTCCCGGGCGCCCGCGCGCGCGGCGAGGTCCCGGATCCAGGCGCGGGTCTGCCGCTTGTGGGCCACGGTCCGGTCGTGGACCCGGGTGCCGGCGGCCGACTCGGCGGCCGCGTTGATGAAAGCGCAGCCGCGGTAGCCGTCGCGCCGGCAGGCGGCTGTCAGGGCATCGAACAGGCCCACGAGCTGCGCGGCCGGGTCCTCGCCGGCGGCCTCGGCGGCGGCGTGCAGCTGCCCGGTCCAGACGCTGTCCACCTTCTCCAGGTAGGCCAGCATGAGGTCGTCCTTGGCCGGAAAGTACTTATAGAACGTGGCTTTCGCGACGCCGGACTCGGCGATGATGGTGTCGATGCCGGCGGCCCGGAAACCCTGCGCGTAGAAGAGCCGGAAGGCAGTCGCCAGGATCTTCTCCCTGGCATGCCCGGCGGGGGTGCGGGCAGCCGGGGCGGCAGTGGCTGCTGGCGAGGTCATGGCTCAATCGTACACAGACAAGTCTGTCTACGCCGCAATGTCATTCGCGTTGTACCTCGTCAATGACGTCCCGCCGGCCCGCCCCCGCCTGATCCGGCGGCTACGGGCGGGCGGCCAGACCCCGCACGAGCAGCCGCCAGACCTCGCGCAGCTCGGCCCCGATGGCGGGGTCCGACCATTCCGAAGCGTGCAGCGGGTGGTGGAACCGCGCCGTGGCGTGCAGGACGGCGCGGCCGGCCGGCACCGGATCCGGGACGGCGAATTCGCCGCTGCTGACGCCGTCGGCAATGATCTCGGTGAGCGCTGCGGCCAGGTGGTCAACGTGGGCCGCCACCACTTCCCGCGCCTCGGCGGTCAGCTGGCCGAACGTGGCAAACAGCTCCGGATCGTTCAGCGCCATGCCCTGCTTGATGGCCGCGAGGCGTTCGAGCCAGCGGAGCAGGCGTTCCGCGGCAGGGCCGTCCGTATCGCGGGCGGGATCCAGCGGCTCCGCGAGGCGGTCCAGCCAGCGCCGGGCCACCGCGTCCCGCAGCGCCACCTTTGTGGGGAAGTGCCGGTACACGCTGCCGTGGCTGACGCCCAGGGCCTTCGCGACGTCAACCACCGTGGCCTTGGCCGGCCCAAAGCGCCGCAGCACGTCTTCCGCGGCGTCGAGGATGCGCTCTTCCGTCAGGACGACGGCGGCAGGGGTCACCGGCGTTCGCTGTCGAGCATGGCCATCTGGCCTGCGTCGTAGCGCGTGCCCGCGGCGGCGTCGGCCGGGACGGCGGCCTCGATCTCCGCGAGGTCCGCGCCGGAGAGGACCAGTTCGGCTGCTCCCAGCGATTCGGTGAGCCGCTCGCGGCGGCGCGCGCCGACGAGGGGCACGATGTCCTCGCCGCGGGAGAGGACCCAGGCGATGGCGAGCTGGGCGACGGTCGCGCCCTTGCGGTCCGCGATGCCGCGGAGCCGTTCGACGAGCTCGAGGTTCCGCTGCAGGTTCTCGCCGGAGAACCGGGGCAGGTGGGCCCGGAAGTCGCGCCGGTTCCCAGTTCCGGCGGCCGGCCAGTGGCCGGAAACCAGGCCGCGGGACAGCACGCCGTATGCCGTGATGCCGATGCCCAGCTCCCGGGCCACCGGCAGGATGTCCTGCTCGATGCCACGGGAGAGGAGGGAGTACTCGATCTGGAGGTCCGAGACCGGGTGGACGGCGTTGGCGCGGCGCAGGGTGTCGGCGCCGACCTCCGAGAGGCCGATGTGGCGGATCAGGCCCTGCTGCACGAGCTCGGCCAGTGCTCCCACGGTCTCGTCCACCGGAACGGACGGATCCAGGCGGGCCGGCCGGTAGATGTCCACGTAGTCGGTGCCGAGGCGCCGGAGGGTGTAGGCCAGGAAGTTCTTGATGGCCACCGGACGGGTGTCCACGCCGTTCCATCCGCCCCGGGCATCGCGCAGGACGCCGAACTTCACGCTGATCTGGGCGCTCTCGCGCCGACGGCCGCGGATCGCCTCGCGCAGCAGCATTTCGTTGTGGCCCATGCCGTAGAAGTCGCCGGTGTCCAGCAGGGTCACGCCGGCGTCGAGGGCGGCCTGGATCGTGGCGACGCTCTCGGCGTCGTCGGCGGGGCCGTAAAGATCGGACATGCCCATCAGGCCGAGGCCGATGGCGGCGGTGCTGGGGCCGGTGGAGCCCAGGGTGCGGGGGGTGCCGAGAGTAGAAGTTGTCATGCGATGACTATACAACAATCAGCTGACAGATTTCAATCTTTGTCAGCTGAGATGGGGTGGACGGGGCCTCGGCATGCGCTTATTGCCGTAGACAGGTCTGTCTGATAGCGTCATGCCCACACGTAGACGAACCTGTCTACTCCACGACTTCAGAATGAGGACGCCATGAAGATTGCAGTACTGGGAACCGGCATGGTGGGGCGCACGATTGCCGGCGCACTGGCAGGGCTGGGGCACGACGTCGTGATCGGCACCCGCGACCCGCAGGCGACGCTCGCCCGGACCGAGCCGGACATGATGGGCACCGCGCCGTTCGCCGAGTGGCACGCCGCAAACGCCGGAGTCGACGTCGCCGCCTTTGCTGACGCGGCATCCGGCGCCGAGCTGATCGTCAATGCCACCAACGGCGCCGGCTCGCTGGCCGCGCTGGCCGCAGCGGGGACCCCGAACCTCGCCGGCAAGATCATCATGGATATCGCCAACCCGCTGGACTTCTCGCAGGGCATGCCGCCGTCGCTGAACCCGGTGAACACGGACAGCCTCGGCGAAGAGATCCAGCGGTCCTTCCCGGAGGCCAAGGTGGTGAAGACGCTGAACACCATGACCGCGTCCGTGATGGTCGATCCGGCCCGGGTGGCCGGCGGTGACCACACGGTGTTCGTCTCCGGGGACGACGCCGGCGCCAAGGCGGCCGTGACGGAACTCCTCAAGGGCTTCGGCCACCGCGACGTGATCGATCTCGGCGACATCACGAGTGCCCGCGGTGCGGAAATGATCCTGCCGATCTGGCTGCGGATCTGGGGCGCGCTGGGAACCGGCGAGTTCAACTTCAAGATCGCGCGCTAACCCCCTCACCCGCCAAGCCCGCAGCAGGGGCCGTTCTGGGCGCTCAGAACGGCCCCTGCTGCGAACTGGTTGGGGTCCCGGGGGAGGGACGTCGGGGCGGCGCGGCGGGGCCTGACACTATCTGAGACGGAATTCCAGCAGGGAGTGCCTGCGGGTAACATCCCATGGGAAGAAGTAATCGGGCTCACAGTATCCAGCGCAGTGTACGAGCCAAGTCGACCCCTCGAAAGATAGTTTCCATGGCTGACACTGCAATGCATTCCGACACCGATCTTGCCGCCGAACTCCGGGCTGATGTCCGCCGGGTCTCCACCCTCCTCGGCGAATCCCTGGTCCGCCAGCACGGCCCCGAGCTCCTGGACCTGGTGGAGCAGGTGCGCCTGCTGACCAAGGAATCCAAGGAAGCCGCCCGCGGCGGCGCCGACGCTACAGGGCCGTGGAGCTCGTACGACGTCGTCGCCCAGGTCCGTGAACTGCTCGGTTCCCTGCCGCTGGAGCAGGCCACCGACCTGGTCCGCGCCTTCGCGTTCTACTTCCACCTGGCGAACGCCGCCGAGCAGGTCCACCGGGTCCGCGGGCTGCGCACCCGGCAGGAGAAGGACGGCTGGCTCGCCAAAGCCGTGGAGGAGATCGCGGACCAGGCCGGCAACTCCGTGCTGCAGGAAGTCGTCAACGAACTCGACGTCCGCCCCATCTTCACCGCACACCCCACCGAGGCCTCCCGCCGCTCCGTGCTGGACAAAATCCGCCGGCTCTCGGACATCCTGTCCGAATCCACGGCGGAGGGCACCTCCGCGCGCCGCCGCCAGGACCGCCACCTGTCCGAGGTGATCGACCAGATGTGGCAGACGGACGAGCTCCGCCAGGTCCGGCCCACCCCCGTGGACGAGGCCCGGAACGCCATCTATTACCTCACCGGCATCCTTAGCGACGCCATGCCGGAAATGCTCTCGGACCTCTCCGAGCTGCTTGCCGAGCACGGCGTCACGCTGCCGCCACAGAAGGCCCCGATCCGCTTCGGCTCCTGGATCGGCGGGGACCGCGACGGCAACCCCAACGTCACCGCCGCCGTCACCCGCGAAATACTCCAGATCCAGAACCAGCACGCCGTGCGGATCAGCATCGGCCTGATCGACGGGCTCATCTCCATCCTGTCCAACTCGACCGCGCTGGCCGGGGCGGACCAGGAGCTCCTGGACTCGATCGACGTCGACCTGGGGAACCTGCCTGGCCTGGACCGCCGCGTCCTCGAGCTGAACGCTCAGGAGCCCTACCGGCTCAAACTCACCTGCATCAAGGCCAAGCTGATCAACACCGGCCGCCGGGTCGCGGCCGGATCCGCGCACGAGCCCGGCCGCGACTACACCGCCACCGCGGAGCTCCTCGCCGAGCTCGGCCTGCTCGAACGGTCGCTGCGGAACCACCACGCGGCCCTCGCCGCCGACGGCGCCCTGTCCCGGGTCCGCCGCGCCATCGCCTCCTTCGGCCTGCACCTGGCCACCCTCGACATCCGCGAGCACGCCGACCACCACCACGACGCCGTCGGGCAGCTCATGGACCGCCTTGGCGGGCCCGGTGTCCGGTACGCGGAACTCAGCCGCGCCGAGCGGCTCGAGGTGCTGGGCTCCGAACTTGCGTCCCGGCGTCCGCTCTCCGGCCACCCGATCAAGCTCGACGGCGTCGCCGACGGCACCTACGACGTCTTCCGGGAGATCCGGCGGGCCCTGCGCACCTACGGCCCCGACGTGATCGAGACCTACATCATCTCCATGACCCGCGGCGCGGACGACGTCCTGGCCGCGGCCGTGCTGGCCCGCGAGGCCGGCCTGGTCAGCCTGTTCGGCGAGGCGCCCTACGCCAAGATCGGCTTCGCGCCGCTGCTGGAGACAGTCGACGAACTCCGCGCCTCGGCCGAGATCGTGGACCGGCTGCTCTCCGATGCCTCCTACCGCGAACTCGTCCGGCTCCGCGGCGACGTGCAGGAAATCATGCTCGGCTACTCGGACTCCAACAAGGAATCCGGCGTCATGACGAGCCAGTGGGAAATCTACAAGACCCAGCGCAAGCTCCGCGACGTGGCCGCCAAGCACGGCGTCCGCGTGCGCCTCTTCCACGGCCGCGGCGGCTCGGTGGGCCGCGGCGGCGGGCCGACCTACGATGCCATCATGGCCCAGCCCAACGGCGTGCTCGAGGGCGAGATCAAGTTCACCGAGCAGGGCGAGGTCATCTCGGACAAGTACTCCCTGCCGGAGCTGGCCCGAGAAAACCTCGAACTCTCCCTGGCCGCGGTACTGCAGGGCTCGGCGCTGCACCGCACCCCGCGCACCTCGGAGGACCAGCGCGTGCGCTACGGCCACGTCATGGAAACCGTCTCCGACGCCGCGTTTGCGCGCTACCGCACGCTGATTGATGACCCGGATCTGCCCGCCTACTTCATGGCTTCCACCCCGGTGGAGCAGCTGGGTTCCCTCAACATCGGGTCGCGTCCGTCCAAGCGCCCCGACTCCGGCGCCGGGCTCGAAGGGCTCCGCGCCATCCCATGGGTGTTCGGCTGGACACAGTCGCGGCAGATCGTGCCGGGCTGGTTCGGCGTGGGCTCCGGCCTCAAAGCCGCGCGCGAGGCCGGTAACTCGGCCCAGCTCAAGGAGATGATCGAGGGCTGGCACTTCTTCCGCTCGGTGCTCTCCAATGTTGAGATGACCCTGGCGAAGACGGACATGGACATTGCCGGCTACTACGTCTCCACCCTGGTGCCGGCGGAACTGCACCACCTGTTCCGTGCCATCCGGGCCGAATATGATCTCACGGTCGAGGAGATCCAGAACCTCACCGGCGAGCACGTGATCCTCGATGCCCAGCCCACCTTGAAGCGCTCCCTCGAGATCCGGGACCAGTACCTCGACCCCATCAGCTACCTGCAGGTGGAACTGCTGCGCCGCGTCCGGGCCGAGGCCGCGGCGGGCATGACGGGGGCCGAGATCGACGAACGGCTCCAGCGGGCCATGCTGATCACGGTCAACGGAGTCGCCGCCGGGCTGCGCAACACCGGGTAGCCTGCACCCCGGTCCAGACGCTCCCGCACGTCCTGCGCCCTTCCCGCGATGCTCCCTCAGGTCCTGCGGTTCTTCCCCGGACGCTCCCTCTCCCGGTGAGGGAGCGTTGGGGTTTTGGGTGCGGAAGGTGAGGGAGCGTGGCGGCGCGGCTAGGGTTGTTCCATGCCTTCGTTCCAGACCAGACTGAAGATCACCGGGCTCAAGCCGGGCACCGCTCCCGAAACCGTCATGGCCGCGGCCATCGAGGCGCTTGGGACGCGGCACCACGTCGAATCGCACCAGCTTGAGCTCGCCGGCGGCGTACCGCAGCTGAACCTGCGCTTCCTGGTCGAGGCCACCGCCTACAGCGCCGAAAACAGCCAGGCGCTGGAGTCGGCAGCCATGATGCGCGACGCCGTCGAACGCGTTGCGCTCACCGGCGCGCTGACCGTGCTGCGCCGCAGCCGCGGCCGCTGGGCGCCCGTCTAAAAGTCCAGTTCCTCGTCCGGGTCGATCACGGCGGACTCCACGGGGGAGGGGTTGCCCCGGCGCCGCGTCACGATCACGCCCACGACCGCTCCGACCAGCAGCCCGACGCCGACGCCGATCAGGGAGCTCGCCCAGAAGGGCAGCCCGGTGGCGGAGCCCATGAAATAGCCCAGTGCTACGGACCAGGTTGCCCAGAGCAGGCCGCCGAGGGCCGCGCAGAGGCTGAACCCGCGGGTGGAGACGTTGGCGATGCCCGCCGCGGCCGTCGTGGCAAGCCGCCCGCCGGGGATGAAGCGGAGGCCGATGATCGCGCCGTAGGTGGAGGACCGGCCGGCTTTCGCGATCGCCGAATGCACCGCCGCGTGGAACCCCAGGCCCCATTTCCAGCGGTCGAGCACGTGGCTCAGCCGGCGCTTGAACAGCTGGAAGACGAGAAGGTCACCCAGCCATGAGGACGCGGCGGCGAGGAGCACGACGAGGAAGCCGTTGATGCGGCCCTCGGCTGACAGCGCGCCGCCGGTGATGACCAGCATTTCCGAGGGGACGGGCGGGAAAATCGCATCGCCGATCACGAAGGGGAAGATCCAGAAATAGATCGCGGCGCCCCAGCTGTCCGCATTTCCGAAGTCCATGGGCACAAGGTACCGCACTTCCAGCCGCTAGCGGGCCTCGCTGAGTTCCAGTCTGCTGCGGTATTCCACCGGGCTGCCGGAGATGGGGTCCACGAAGCGGATCCCGCGGGCCAGGAGCTGCAGCGGCTTGGCGTAATTGTCCGGAGCCTTGTCCAGCAGTTCCGGGTAGAACGCATCGTTGACGATCCCGAGGCCCAGTGAGGCCATGTGCACGCGGAGCTGGTGGGTCTTCCCGGAGTGCGGCTCCAGCCGGTACAGCGCGCGGCGGTGCGGGCCGCCGTCGACGTCGGGTGCGCTGTCGGGTGCGCCGCCGTCGGGTGCGCCGCCGTCGGGTGCGCCGGAAGCGTCAAACGTGCGCAGCCGCTCGATCCGGGTTTCCGCGTTGGGTTCGCCGTCGACGACCTCGGCCAGCAGGTAGCTGCGGGACTTGGTCATCCGGTTGCGCACCACCACAGGAAAGTCCACCGCGGGATGGCCCGGTGCGGGCTCCGCGGCGGACACACACTCGTATTCCTTCTGGACCTGGCGCTTTTCGAAGAGCACCTGGTACTTGCCCCGGGTCTCGGGGTTCGTGGAGAGCAGCAGGATGCCGGCGGTCATGCGGTCCAGACGGTGCATGGGAATCAGGTCCGGGAGGCCGAGCTGGTTCCGGAGCCGGACCAAGGCCGATTCCTGGATGTACGTCCCGCCGGGGGTGGTGGGCAGGAAGTGCGGCTTGTCCACCACCAGCAGGTGATCGTCCTGGTGCAGAATGTTCAGCTCCACCGGGATCCGGGTCTCCGGCGGCAGGGTCCGGTAGTACCAGATGAACGTGTGGTCCTGCATCGGCGTGCTGCGGTCCAGGGCGATCCCCGCCTCGCCGACGATCTCGCCGGCGTCGAACCGGTCCTCGATGCCCTGCGGATCGATGTGCCCCCAGCGGTGCATCATGTAGTCCAGCGCGGTCTCCCAGGGCCCCTCGTCCGGCAGGCGCAGACGCGTCGCGTTGACGCCGTCGCGCACGGGAAGGGGGGATTGCATCACCCGACCATTCTACGGGCCCGGCCTCCCGCGCCCCTGCGCAGTGCTGCCGCGACCGCCGCCGCGACCGCCGCCGCGGCCCTGTACCCCGGCCCCGTACCGCAGCCCAGCCCCGCCCCGCCGCGGGCCCTTGCTCGAGTTCGCCGGACCCGTGCTAGATGTACTGAGCCGGGACGTTGTTGACATGTAGGGCTTGAAAACGAGGAGGACCTCCGGGCTAAGTGGAGCTGTCTAGTTCACACACTTTGCGCTCGGAGGTCCTCGTGTCCCACGTTAATGCCCGTCTGACAGTTCATGGAAGACTCCTG
>NZ_JBFTSL010000013.1:0-132742 GCF_056400005.1 Arthrobacter sp. 01L42
TGAAACCAGCCAAATAACACCAGACCACACCACGGGGTGGCGGGCCCGGCAAATTCAACCAATTCAATACAATAAATTGGTATCAACAAACTTGGCACACTATTGAGTTCTCAAACAACAGACACACCCGGCACCACCACAACCAACAAWCAGTCAAGGATCGCTCCGGAGCAACTTTTCAAACTTACCCGGCCGCTTCACCCTAGTCAAATCGGCGATCCAGACTCATTCTTGCCATAGGCTTCTGGGTCTTGGTGGCCGTTCAACTCTGGGGAGCAGCGCGGAAATAAACTCTACCACCACTTGGGCCGGCTGACAAAGCGGCACCGAAGACGGTGCAGAAAAGCCCGGAATCACGGGGATTCCGGGCCTCTCGCAAACACTTCCCTACGCGCGCCAGGTCTGCTGTCCGGGCGCTGCGCCTAGCCCAGCGGCTTGAAGTACGCCGCCCCTAGCGGAGGCAGGGTGACGGTGAGCATGGCCGGCTGTCCGTCCAGGCCGTCCTTCGTCGCGGTCAGGGTTCCGGTGTTCTCCACCCCGGAACCGCCATAGCTGGCGGCGTCGGTGTTGAGCACTTCCTGCCACTCGCCGGCGGCCGGGACGCCGAGGAGGTAGTCCGTGTGCGGGCCGCCGGAGAAGTTCACGGCGCAGACCAGCGGGTTGCCGTCGGCGTCACGGCGGATGAACGTCAGCACATTGCGGTCCGAGTCTCCCCCATTGATCCACTGGAACCCTTCGGGCTGGTTGTCCCGCTCGTACAGTGCCGGCGTGGAACGGTAGAGCTCGTTGAGGTCCTTGGTCAGGAGCTGCATGCCGTTGTGTGCCGGGATGTCCGCGAGCCACCAGTCCAGGCCGTACTGCTCCGACCACTCCGCTTCCTGGCCGAATTCGGTGCCCATGAAGATCAGCTGCTTGCCCGGGTGGGCCCACTGATATCCCAGGAATGCGCGCAGGTTTGCCAACTGCTGCCACCGGTCACCGGGCATTTTGCGCAGCATGGAGCCCTTGCCGTGCACAACTTCATCGTGGCTGATGGGCAGCAGGAAGTTTTCCGTGAAGGCGTAGACCATCGAGAACGTGATGGTGCCGTGGTGCCACCGGCGGTTGTACGGGTCCTCGGCCATGTATTTGAGCGAGTCGTGCATCCAGCCCATGTTCCATTTGAGGCCGAAGCCCAGGCCGCCGCCGCTCGTGGGCGCCGTGACGCCCGGGAATGCGGTGGATTCTTCGGCAATCATGACCGCGCCGGGGTGGGTTTTGTAGACCGTGGCGTTGACCTCCTGGAGGAATGAGATCGCTTCCAGGTTTTCGCGGCCGCCAAAACGGTTTGGCTGCCACTGACCCTCTTCGCGGGAGTAGTCGAGGTAGAGCATGGAGGCGACGGCGTCCACGCGGAGCCCGTCGATGTGGAACTCATCGAGCCAGTACAGGGCGTTGGCCACCAGGAAGTTACGCACCTCCCTGCGGCCGAAGTCGAAGATCAGCGTTCCCCAGTCCGGGTGTTCGCCCAGGTTCGGATCGGCGTGCTCGTACAGTGCTTCGCCATCGAACCGGGCCAGGGCCCACTCGTCCTTGGGAAAGTGCGCCGGGACCCAGTCGAGGAGGACGCCGATGCCGGCTTGGTGGAGTTCGTCAACGAGGTGGCGGAATTCGTCCGGGTGCCCGAAGCGCGAGGTCGGCGCGAAGTACGAGGTGACCTGGTAGCCCCACGAGCCGCCGAAGGGGTGCTCGGCCACAGGCATGAACTCCACGTGGGTGAAGCCGAGCCATTTGACGTATTCCACGAGCTCCTTGGCCAGTTCGCGGTAGCCCAGCCCCACCTTCCAAGAACCGAGGTGGACCTCGTAGACGCTCATGGCCGAGTTGTGCGGATCGCGGGCGGCGCGGGCCTGCATCCACTCGGCATCCTTGAAGACGTAAGAGGGCTCCACCACCCGGGATGCCGTCAGCGGCGGGACTTCGGTGCCGAAGGCCAGCGGGTCCGCTTTTTCCACCCAGTATCCGTGCCGGGTCCTGAGTTCAAATTTGTAGCACGCCCCTGCTACAACCCCGGGAATGAAGACTTCCCACACACCGGTGGAACCGAGGGAGCGCATGGAGTGTTCGCGGCCGTCCCAGCCGTTGAAGTCGCCCTTGACGCGCACTGCCTGGGCGTTCGGGGCCCAGACGGCGAAGGACACGCCGTCGACGTCGCCAAGCGAGGACTTGTAGTGCTGCACGTGCGCGCCGAGGACATCCCACAGACGCTCGTGCCGGCCCTCCCCGATCAGGTGCAGGTCTACTTCGCCGACGGTTGGCAGGTAGCGGTAGGGGTCGTCCATGACCTGGGGCTCGTGGTCCTTGTAGGTCACCTCGAGCCGGTAATCCGGCACATGGCCGCGCTCGAGCGGCTCCATCACGGCCACCCATACGCCGCTCGATTCGTGCGTCATGGGCGTCGAACCTGCCGACGTCACGACCGAGACCGCTTCCGCCAGGTGCTTGACCGTCCGGATGGTGACATGGCCGTGGTCATCGAGATGGGCGCCGAGGACCGAGTGGGGCGCGTGGTGTTCGCCGCTGGAGACCCTTGCAAGGGTCTCGCCATCCACGGGCAGTGGTGTGCCGGGCCGATCGATACGTGCTGATCCTGTCATTTTTATACCTTCCGCTGCGGCTTCGGCGGCGACGCCGGAACCTGTACTGCCGAGGAGACGACGCGATGCGTTCACCGGGATGGAGAGCCAGTCCGGCCTGTTCCTTAGTTCGTAGATGACTTCGTAGAGGGCTTTGTCGAGCCACAGCGCCACAAAGAGCGGCGAGTCGCGGTCGATGCTGCCGGGAATGACGTCGGCGTAGCCGGCCAGGAAGGCCTCAGCGCAGTCATCCACCCAGGTCCCGGGCACCACGGCTCCGGGGTTTTCGCGGACCGCGGCTCCGGCGGCGTAGTCGAAGGACCGCAGCATGCCGACGACGTCGCGAAGGGCGACGTCCGGGAAGTTGCGCTCGGAGATGGGGCGCAGGGGCTCGCCCTCGAAGTCGAGGATGGCCCAGCGCGGGGGGCCCCCCGGCTCGCCCGGGACCATGCTGCCGGGCACCTGCAGGATCTGCCCGAGGTGGAGGTCGCCATGGATACGCTGGAGCGGGCCTGCGCTGGTGCCCTCGAGCCGGCCGAGGAGACCGTTCAGCGCTTCTTCGTAAGGCCCGACGGCCTGGCCGGCCTGGGCCCAGGACTGACGGACGCGCTCGGCTACTCCCGGCGCGATGTCCTGCCCCGGCGCGGATTCGGCGGCTGTGCCCAGGGCCTCGGCGAGCCGGCGGTGCACGGTGGCCGTGGCCGCGCCCAGCGCGTGGGCTTCTGCAGCGAACCCGATCCCCCGGCTGGCCGCGTCCACGGCGAGCCGCCACGCATCGAGTCCGCCGGCGAGGAATTCGTGCGCCACAGCGAGTTCGCCGGAGGCGGGACGGACAGTGGCGGGACGGCGGGCATCTGATGGCTCCGGCCCTGCTGCGGCCGCCGGCACCTCCCACTCGCCGGCCACCCAGCCAAGGGTTGCCGGGACCTCCGCGGTGTGTCCCGCAGTCAGCGCCGCACCGATTTCAACCTCGGGATTCTGGCCTTCGGACAGCACCCGGAAGAACTTCACGATGGCGACTGTGCCGCCGTCCTCGTCGTCGACGATCACCGAGCTGTTCGATTGCTCGCCCGAGAGGACCTTGACCTTGCCTGTTGCGAACGGCAGGCGGTAGCCGGACTCCACCAGGTGGCCGGTGGCGTTGCCCGACGGCGTCGTTGCGCCGTGCCGCATGAGCTCCAGCCAGGCGGCGACGAAGGAGGCGTCGTGGACGCCGTCGTACACCCACTGGTGGGCGGCATCAGCGCGGGTGCCGGGAAGTTCGCCGATCAGCGCGCGTTCTGCCCCCGGCAGGGGTTCTGGCCGGAAACTGAGCGGCACCTGGACGACGTCGGTGCGGCTGCCGCCGGGCGTGGGGTAGGACACCGCGACCAGCAACACCTCGAACGTGGCCCCGCCGGCGGCGGTCTCAAGGCGCAGGCCGCCCGCCGGTTCGAAGGTGAACTCGGCGGTCTTGACAGGGAACCATCGCTGGCGCGGGAGCCAGGCGCCAAGCAGTCCGCTCAAGGCCGGGGTAAGGGCTGGTCGCGTCATCTCAACCCTCGATGGACAGGACGGGCATCGCCTGTGTGAACGGGGATGCCGGGTTGGAGGCGGCGGAACGGATCCGCAACCAGAAGAAATCGTGGCTGCCCAAGGTCAGCGTCAGCGTTCCGTCATCGCCGATGGCCGGGAAGGCCTGGCCGCCGAAGACGTCCCGGAGGCCGCGGCCGGCGAAGTTCGGCACCCGCAACGTGGCAGCCACGGGGTGCTGTGAGAGGTTGAAGGCGCACAGGATGGTCTCGGCGTCCTCACCGGCGGCGTTGCCTTCCGGGAGCTCACGCAGGTAAGCGAGGACGACGTCGTGGTCAGCCTCCACATGCTTGAATCCGCCGAGCCCGAAGGCGGGGTGGTTCTTGCGGACGCTTAGGATCTGGCGGGTCCAGCGCAGCAGGGACCCCGAATGTGCGGCCTCGGCCTCCACGTTCGCCATGCTGTAGTTGTAGACCAGTGACTGGATCACCGGCAGGTACAGCTTGCCCGGGTCGGCGCTGGAGAACCCGGCGTTCCGGTCCGGGTTCCACTGCATCGGGGTGCGGACCGCGTCGCGGTCCTCGAGCCAGATGTTGTCCCCCATGCCGATCTCGTCCCCGTAGTACAGGAACGGGCTGCCCGGCAGGGACAGCAGCAGGGCGTTGATGAGCTCGATCTCGGAGCGGGAGTTATCCAGCAGCGGGGCCAGCCGGCGCCGGATGCCGATGTTGGCGCGCATGCGCGGATCCGGCGCGTACCAGCCGAGCATCGCGGCGCGTTCGTCGGAGGTGACCATTTCCAGCGTCAGTTCGTCGTGGTTGCGCAGGAACGTGCCCCACTGGGCGCCTTCGGGAATGTCCGGCGTGTCCTTCATCGTCTCGATGATGGGGGACGCCTTCTGGTCCCGCAGTGCGTAGTACAGCCGCGGCATGATCGGGAAGTGGAACGCCATGTGACATTCCGGTTCCTCTTCGGTGCCGAAGTACTCCACCACTTCGGCGGGCGGCTGGTTGGCCTCGGCAATGATCACGCGGCCCGGGTAGCTTTCATCGACCATCCGGCGCAGCTGGCGGAGGAATTCGTGGGTCTGCGGCAGGTTCTCGCAGTTGGTGCCCTCCTCCTCGAACAGGTACGGGATGGCGTCGGCCCGGAAGCCGTCGATGCCCTGGTCCAGCCAGAACCGCACGACGTCGAAGAGCGCGTCAATGACCTTGGGGTTCTCGAAGTTCAGGTCGGGCTGGTGGCTGAAGAACCGGTGCCAGAAGAACTGCCGGCGGATGGGGTCGAAGGTCCAGTTGGATTCCTCCGTGTCCACGAAGATGATGCGGGCGTCTTCGTACTTCTCGTCCGTGTCGCTCCACACGTAGAAGTCGCCGAAGGGACCATCCGGGTCCTTGCGTGACTCCTGGAACCACGGATGCTGGTCGGAGGTGTGGTTCAGCGGAAGGTCGATGATCACCCGGACGCCGCGGGCATGGGCCTCGGCCACGAGCCGTTTGAAGTCGCTGATGGTGCCGAACTCGTCCAGCACGGAGTTGTAGTCCGAGATGTCGTAGCCGCCGTCGCGCAGCGGTGACTGGAAGAAGGGCGGGAGCCACAGGCAGTCCACCCCCAGCCACTGCAGGTAGTCCAGTTTCTCGATCAGGCCGTGGAAGTCGCCCGAGCCGTCTCCGTTGCCGTCGGCGAAGCCCCGGACGAGCACCTCGTAGAAGACCGCCTTGCGGTACCAGAGGGGATCGTGCTGTAGGCCCGGGGCATTCAATTCAAAGCTCCCCCTCGGGCTGAAGTGCTGGCTCGGGTTCTGCGGGCTAAAACTCACTGGCACTACCTCCGGATGCTAAGAATGTGAACGGGCTCGACGTGCGGGTCCAGGCGGACGTAGTTGTACTCCCCCCATTCCCAACTCTCGCCGGTCAGCAGGTCATCAACCATGAAACGGCCGTTGTGCGTGAAGTTCTCCGGGTCCAGTTCCAGCGCCGGCAGGTCCAGGGACACCGTGCTCTCCCGGGTGCCGTGCGGGTCCACGTTGACGACGATGATCAGGGTGTCCTTGGTCCCGTCCGCGAGGGTCTTGTGCTTGGAGAACACCACGGTGGAGCTGTCCGAGCTCTGGTGCACCGTCAGGTTCTGCAAATCCCCCAGGGCCGGGTGCGCGCGCCGGATCCCGTTGAGCCGGGTCAGGTACGGGGCCAGGGTGCGCCCCGATTCTGCCGCCGCGTCCCAGTCGCGGGCCTTGTACTCAAACTTCTCGTTGTCGATGTACTCCTCGGCGCCCGGGCGCGCCACGTGTTCGTAGAGCTCAAAGCCGGCGTACACGCCCCAGATGGGGCTTGCGGTCGCGGCCAGGGCGGCACGGATCTTGAAGGCCGCCGGGCCGCCGAACTGCAGGTATTCGGTGAGGATGTCCGGGGTGTTGACGAAGAAGTTCGGCCGGAAGTATGCCGCCGACTCGTGGCTGACCTCCTGGAAGTACGTCTCCAGTTCTTCCTTGGTGTTCCGCCAGGTGAAGTAGGTGTAGGACTGCTGGAAGCCTGCCCGGCCAAGAGCGTGCATCATGGCCGGGCGGGTGAACGCCTCGGCGAGGAAGACGACGTCGGGGTGCTTCTTATTGACCTTGACGATCAGCCATTCCCAGAACCAGACGGGTTTGGTGTGCGGATTGTCCACCCGGAACACTTTGACGCCGTGGCTGACCCAGAGCATCACAATCCTTAGAATTTCGTTGGACAGCCCCGCGGGGTCGTTGTCGAAATTCAGCGGGAAAATGTCCTGGTATTTCTTTGGCGGATTCTCCGCGTAGGCAATAGTGCCGTCGACGCGCGTGGTGAACCATTCCGGGTGGCTTCGCACCCACGGGTGGTCGGGCGCGGCCTGCAGGGCCAGGTCCAGGGCCACCTCGAGTCCCAGCTCACCGGCCCGTGCCACGAAGGCGTCGAAGTCCTCGAAGGTGCCCAGATCCGGGTGGATGGCGTCGTGGCCGCCCTCGTGGGATCCGATGGCCCACGGCGAACCGGGATCGTGCGGTCCGGCGATCAGGGTGTTGTTCGGCCCCTTGCGGTGCTGGCCGCCGATCGGGTGGATCGGCGGCATGTAGATGATGTCAAAGCCCATGGCGGCGACGGCGTCGAGGCGCTGCGCGGCGGTGCGGAAGTTGCCGGAGGTCCATTCCCCCGTGTCGTGGTTGCGCACGGCACCTTCGGAGCGGGGGAAGAATTCGTACCAGGCGCCGGCTCCGGCAAGCGTTCGCTCCACCAGCAGCGGGTAGGGCTCGGAAACCGTCACAAGTTCGCGGATGGGCTGGCGTTCGACGACGGCGGCGACGTCGGCGCCGAAGCCGGCGGCGAGGCGTTCCTCGGGTGTCCGGGACGTATCTGAGAGGACGACGACGGCCATCCGCAGTGTTCTGCGGTCACCAGAGGGGCGGGAGGCGTCTTCGGAGGCTTCAGCCAGCAGGGCGGCACCTTCGGACAGCATGAGCTCGACGTCGATGCCGGCCTCCACCTTGACCTCGGCGTTGTGGTGCCAGGTGCCGTAGCGGTCGTGCCAGGCCTCGATGACGAAGGACCAGTTGCCAGTGGCGGGCGGGGTCAGGAGGCCTTCCCAGCGGTCCGTGCCCATTCCCCGGGGTCCGCTCGGCGGGGCGAGGCGGACCCGCTGCCGCTCTTTGCCGCGTGGGTCGAGCAGGACGGCGCTGACCCCGAGCTGGTCGTGTCCCTCCCGGAACGCGGTGGCTCCCACGACAATGGTTTGGCCCTCGACCGCTTTGGCGGGAAACTTTCCGCCCTCCACCGAAGGCTGCACGGCGGTGATCGGAAAGCGGCCAAATCGAAGGCCATCCGTGATCAGGGCCTTGGGCTTTTGCTTGGACACGGCGCTGGTTCGCGAGTTATTCGTCACAGCCTCGACGTTATCTACAAAACGGCCAGAATGCTAAGGCCTCGAACGTTTTCCGGAGGTTTCTGGTTCTGGTCGGAGTGATATCCGTCATTTACGGGAAAGAATCTTAAAGCAGTTCCGGGGCAACGACTTGTCCGTTAGTGTTTCGCTGGTGAAGGCAATCCGCAGATTTACCGTCCGAACCGTACTCCCGGAGTCGATCCGGCCGCTGGCCCGGCTCGCCACCAATCTCCGGTGGTCCTGGCATCCGCCCACCCGGGAGCTTTTCGAGGGGCTCAACCCCGGGGTCTGGGCGGAGAGCGCCCACGACCCCGTGACTTTCCTGGGCCTGGTCAGCCGGGAAGAGCTGCAGCGCCTCGCCGCGGACCAGGACGTGGTGCGGCGCGTCCACGCCGCGGCCGATGACCTCGACCAGTACCTGGAACAGCCGCGCTGGTACCAGAGCCTGGGCGACGGCGCGCCGGCATGCATCGCCTATTTCTCGCCGGAGTTCGGCATCACCGAGGTCCTGCCCCAGTACTCGGGCGGCCTTGGCATCCTGGCCGGGGACCACCTGAAGGCGGCCTCGGACCTTGGCGTGCCGCTGATCGGCGTCGGACTCCTGTACCAGGCCGGCTACTTTAAGCAGTCGCTCTCCCGGGACGCCTGGCAGCAGGAAACGTACCCGGTCCTCGACCCCGACGGGCTGCCCCTGACGCTCCTGCGCGAGGCCTCCCCGGACGGCAACGGCAAACCGGTCCAGATCTCCCTGCCGCTTCCCCAGGGCCGGCGCCTGCTGGCGCACGTGTGGCGGGCCGACGTCGGACGTGTGCCGCTGCTGCTGCTGGATTCCAACGTTCCGGGCAACGACGAGGCTGCCCGCGGCATCACCGACCGCCTGTACGGCGGCGGCGGAGACCACCGGCTGCAGCAGGAGCTCCTGCTGGGCATGGGCGGGGTCAAGGCGCTGCGGGAGTTCCAGCGGCTCACGGGTGTCCCCGCGCCGGAAGTCTTCCACACCAACGAGGGCCACGCCGGGTTCCTCGGTGTCGAGCGGATCCAGGAATTGATGTCCGGCACGGCGCCGCTGAGCTGGGAGGAGGCCCTGGCCGCCGGGCGGGCGTCCACGGTGTTCACCACCCACACGCCGGTGCCGGCGGGGATCGACCGCTTCGAAATCTCCCAGATTCAGCACTTCTTCGAAGCCGGCCTCGCCCCGGACGTCCCGGTGGCCAAGATCCTGGACCTGGGCCGCGAGGACTTCGCCGACGGCAACCCGTTCGTGTTCAACATGGCCGTGATGGGGCTGCGGCTGGCCCAGCGGGCCAACGGTGTGGCCAAACTGCACGGCGTGGTCTCGCGCGGGATGTTCTCCGCCCTCTGGCCGGGCTTCGACCACTCCGAAATCCCCATCACCTCCGTCACCAACGGCGTGCACGTCCCCACTTGGGTGGACCCCCGCATCGCCGCGCTGGCGCGGGACCACTTCGGTGCCGAGGCGGAGGCGCAGGGCCGGTGGGACCTGGCCTACAACGTCACCGACGAAGACCTCTGGGCGTTGCGGCGCGAGATGCGGGTGTCCCTGGTCGAGGATGTCCGGCGCCGGCTCCGGGCCGCGTGGAAGAAGCGCGGCGCGGCCGACGCCGAGCTGGCGTGGACGGACTCAGTCCTGGACCCGGACGTCCTGACCATCGGCTTTGCCCGCCGCGTGCCGACCTACAAGCGGCTGACCCTGATGCTGCGCGACCCGGAACGGCTCAAGGCGCTGCTGCTGCACAAGACGCACCCCATTCAGCTGGTCATCGCAGGGAAGTCCCACCCGGCGGACGATGCCGGCAAGAAGATGATCCAGGACCTCGTCCGGTTCACCGACGACCCCGCCGTGCGGCACCGGATCGCGTTCCTGCCCAACTACGACATCGCCATGGCCCGGACCCTGTTCCCCGGCTGTGATGTGTGGCTGAACAACCCGCTGCGCCCCTTGGAGGCCTGCGGTACCTCCGGCATGAAGGCTGCCCTGAACGGTTCGCTGAACCTCTCGGTCATGGACGGCTGGTGGGATGAGATGTACGACGGCGAGAACGGCTGGGCGATCCCGACCGCCAACAACGACGCCTCCCCGGAGGAACGCGACGACATCGAGGCGGCGGCTCTGTACGAGCTGCTCGAAACGCAGGTGGCGCCGCGGTTCTACGGGCTGACCGTATCCGACGCCGCGGGCGCTGCCGGACCGTCCCAGCCCGGCCCGCAGGCCGTGCCTACGCACTGGGTTTCGATGATCAAGCACACCATGTCCCACCTGGGCCCGGCGGTTTCCGCGGAACGGATGCTCCGGGACTACGTCAACGTCCTGTACCGGCCCGCCGCGATCGCAGGGCGCCACGCTGTGGCGGACAACTACGCCCAGGCCAAGGCCCTGGCGGCATGGAGCTCACGGGTCCGGGCCGCATGGCCGCACATCCAGGTCGAACACGTCGACTCGGTGGGGGTCTCCGAGGACCCGCAGATCGGCGATCTGCTGCAGGTAAATGCATACGTGGCGCTGCGTGAGCTCTCACCGGACGACGTCTATGTTGAGGTGGCCTACGGCCGGGCCGAGGACACCGACGAGCTGACGGACATCACGGTCGCGGAGCTCAAGGCCGCCGAAGACCTCGGCAAGGGCCGGCACCTCTTCAGCGGCACGCTGGTGATCGACCGTTCGGGGTCCTTCGGCTACACCGTGCGTGTGCTCCCCAAGAACGATGCCCTGGCCTCAAAAGCGGAGTTGGGCCTGATCGTCAACGCCTGACCGTCACCGCGGCCTGACCGTCACCGCGTGGCGTGCTAGCTCTCTTTAGAGGCAGACGGCGATGACGTCCAGGCTCTTGCCGGCGTAGCCTTCGGCGTCCTGCAGCGTTTCGCAGATGACGCCGAAGGAGCGGTCCGCGCGGAGCGCGGCGGGCACCTGCCAGATGAACGTCACGGGGGCCTCGCCGTCGTCCGTCACGGCATCCGCGACGTCGTGCAGCGAATCGTGCAGGGCATCCAGGTCTGTGCCGTAGTCCTCGGGGACGTCCAGGAGCTCGCCGAACGTGTCCAGGACCGCCTGCTTGGTGTCGGCGGCGGGGACCACCAGGGCGCGCCGGCCGGCGTCGCCGATTTGCGCCGTGAGTTCTTCGATGGTCCAGGTCTCTGCCGAGTAAATCTTCATGGGGTCCTTAATCTCGAATTGTTTAGGTGCGGTAGATATTGATCGTGTTGGCCTGGACGAGGTCGCGCTCACCGGAGGCGACGCGGGCGCCCTGACGCCGGTCATGGAGTTCGGACGTCGTCACGCGGAGTTCGAAGAGCCGGTGCCCGGTGCCGTCCTCGTTGCTCAGCCGTGGCAAGGTGACCTTGACGTCGTCGGCGCCGCCGTTGACCACCACGAGGCCGTCGACGTGCCCGTCGTCGGACCCGAGCAGGAGCTGGATCACCCGGTGGCCGGGGTCATGCCACGTGTCGGCGGACATGGGCCGGCCGTCCACATCGAACCAGTGGAAGTAGGACTGGTTGTCACGCGCCGGGTAATCATGCGGCTGGCTGGCCAGAAACTCCTTGCGCAGCCGGATGACGCGCTTGGTGGTGCGCAGCATCGCATGGGATTCCGTGGTGCTGGTCCAGTCGATCCAGGTCAGTGCATTGTCCTGGCAGTAGGCGTTGTTGTTCCCCTGCTGGGTCCGGCAGATCTCGTCCCCGGCGGTGATCATGGGTACGCCCTGGGAAATCATCAGGCAGGCCATCAGGTTCCGCCTGCTTTGGGCGCGCCGGGCGAGGATCTCGCCGTCTTCAGTGGGGCCCTCGAAGCCGTGGTTGTAGCTGCGGTTATCGCCGTGGCCGTCCCGGTTCTGCTCGCCGTTGGCCTCGTTGTGCTTGCGGTCGTAGGCCGTCAGGTCGGCCAGGGTGAAGCCGTCGTGGGCCGTGATCAGGTTCAGCGAGGCAAGCCGGGACCGGCCCGAGGACTCGAACAGCCGGGCGGAACCAGAGAGGGCGTCCGCGAGGCGGGCCACCGGGCCGCCGCTACCACCGCCGTCGATCGCGGCGCGGTCGGCGAGCCAGAAGCTGCGGACGGCGTCGCGGAAATGATCGTTCCAGTCCACCCACCCGGCGGGAAACCGGCCGGTCTGCCATCCGCCGTAGCCCACGTCCCAGGGTTCGGAAATCAGCTTGACGCCGGACAGGACCGGATCGGCTCCGACGGCGACGAGGAAGGGGTGCCGCGGATCGAATTCGTTGGCGCTGTTACGGCACAGCGTGACGGCGAGGTCGAAGCGGAACCCGTCGATGTGGAACTCGCTCACCCAGTAGCGCAGGGAATCCAGCACCAGCTGTACGACGCGGGGTTCGCCGAAGTTCAGGCTGTTGCCGCAGCCGGTCGTGTCCACGTACCTGCCGTGGCCGTCGTTGCGGTAGTACTGCATCTCGCCCAGGCCGCGGAAGCTCAGGGTGGGACCGTCCGTGCCGCCCTCGGCGGTGTGGTTGTATACGACGTCGAGGATGACCTCGAGCCCGGCGGCATGCAGCAGCTTGACCATGCCCTTGAACTCGTCCTGGACCGCGTGGGCGCCGGCGGCCTGGGCGGCCTCGGTGGCGTAGCCCGGATGCGGGGCGAAGAACGCGGCCGTGTTGTAGCCCCAGTAGTTCGTCAGCCCGAGCTGTTGCAGGTGCGGCTCGTCCACGTGGAAATGCACGGGCAGGAGCTGGACCGCCGTGACGCCCAGCGAGATCAGGTGCTCGATCATGGCCGGGTGGGCCATCCCGGCGTACGTCCCCTGCAGGTCCTCCGGAATGTCCGGGTGCAGCTTCGTCTGGCCCCGGACGTGGGCCTCGTAGACGATCGTGTTGCGCCACGGGACCCGCGGGCTGCGGTCCAGACCCCAGTCGAAATCGTTGCCGACCCGGACGCTGGTGATCAGCCCCTCGCGTTCGTCGACGGCCCGGCCGTAGGGGTCCATCAGCAACGGCTGCTCGCCGACGGCATCGAAATTCGTGGCGGGCATGGACAGCGGGAGGGCCTCGTGTTCCGGGGAGGACCGGAAGCCATAGCGCGAGCCGGCCGGAATGCCCTCAACAATTCCGTGGTGGACGCCGTCGGTGACGTTGGGCAGTGTCTTCACCTGCCAGGTTCCCCCGGGCGCCTGATATTCGATCTCCAGCGTGGTTACGCCGGGCGCGTAGACGGCCACGTTGGCGAACGCGCCCCGGGGATCGTCCACTGCCGGCGACCCGGTATGTGGAACGCTGATCCCCAGCGGAAACGCCCGCGAAGCGTCTACGGTGGAAGCGGTATCTATGTAAGACATAACCATTGCTTAAAGCTTAGCCGGGCCAGACAAATGGCCCCCGTTTTCGTTTTCATGACGTTTTGCAGTGTACGGACCGCCGCACTGCATACTGTAATGGAGCGCCGAGTTGGAGGTAATTGTGCGCGTTGCACTAGCCCAAATCATTACCGGCCGTGACGTGGCCGCGAACCTGGACCTCGTGGACGCCTATGCGCGCCAGGCCAAGGCCGGCGGCGCGGACCTGGTGGTGTTCCCGGAAGCCACCATGCGGGCCTTCGGCAATTCGCTCCTCGATATCGCCGAGCCGCTGGACGGCCCGTGGGCATCCCGCGTCCGCGCCCTCGCCGCGGAGCTCGGCATCGTGGTCGTCGCCGGCATGTTCACTCCCGGCACCGCCGGCAACGGCGCCAAGGTGCGCAACACCCTGCTGGTCACCGGCCGCGGCCTCGAGGCCAGCTACGACAAGATCCACCTGTTCGATGCTTTCGGTTTCGCCGAGTCGGACACGGTCGACGCCGGCACCTCCCCCGTCACCTTCGAGCTCGACGGCGTGACGTTCGGCCTCGCCACGTGCTACGACGTCCGCTTCCCGGACCTGTTCACGGAAAACGCGGACCGCGGCGCCGACGTCAACATTGTGTGCGCCTCCTGGGGCTCGGGCCCCGGCAAGGCCGAGCAGTGGAAGCTCCTGGCCCGAGCCCGCGCCCTGGACTCCACCACCCTGGTCCTCGCCTGCGGCCAGGGCGACCCCGCCAGCGTGGGTCACCCGGTCAAGGGTTCCGCCCCCACCGGCGTCGGGCATTCCGTGGTGGTCTCCCCCATGGGCGACGTCCTCGAAGAACTCGACGGCGCCCCCGCCCTTCTCTTCGCCGACCTCGACACCGACGCCGTCCAGGAAGCCCGCACCAAACTCCCGGTCCTGGCCAACCGGCACAGGTTCTAAGCCGTCTGTTCCCCAAAGCTTCACGCTGTGGTCACCCCTGCTCTGGTCACCCCAGCGTGCAACGGCGCCTTGCCGTCGCTTAGACACCTCCCGCCGCTTCCTTCGGCCGCTGGGCGGCCTCATCCGGCTCTGGTCGGCGATGCGCTCCTTAGCAAGACACCGCCGCCCGCTCGATATTGGGTCACCAACCGCCGGGCTGCTTGAAAGAGACGCTCCCTCACGTTTCGCACGTTAAACGGAAGCGCTCCCCCACATAAAGTGAGGGAGCGCTTAGCCGCTTACCGCGAAAGGTGAGGGACCGTTTGCCATCAACCCGCACAAGGTGAGGGAGCGTCAGAGACGGGACCGGAGTTTTGCTAAGGAGCGCATCGCCGACCGGAACCGAGTAAGGCCGCTAGCGGCCGCACGAGGTGCAGGGAGGTGTCTAAGCGACGGCAAAACTCCGGTTCCGCCCTACCCAGCCACGACTGCGGCGACGGCAAGACTACGGTTCCGGCGGAACCCAGTCACCACTCAGGTGACCGCGGAACCCAACCCCCGACTCCGGCGACGGCGAAGCCGGCCCCGAACGCAGGACTACTTAGCGGCGCGCTGGCGGGAGATTTCGTAGAGGGAGATGCCGACGGCCATGGAGGCGTTGAGCGATTCCATGGCGGAGTCAATCGGGATGGAGACGATCTGGTCGCAGTTTTCGCGGACCAGGCGGCTCAGGCCCTTGCCCTCGGAACCGACGACAATGCACACCGGTTCGGTGGCCAGGGCGAGCTCGGGCAACGAAACGTCGCCGTCGCCGTCGAGACCCAGGACGTAGATCCCCATGTTCTTGAACGCCTTGAGCGTGTTGTTCAAGTTGGCCGCGCGTGCGACGGGGACGCGCACTGCCGCGCCGGCGCTGGTCTTCCAGGCCGAGGCGGTGACGCCCACGGAGCGGCGCTCCGGGACGACGACGCCGTGGCCGCTGAAAGCCGAGACGGAGCGGATGATCGCGCCAAGGTTTCGGGGATCGGTGATGCCGTCGAGCGCGACGAAGAGCGGGGCGTTGGCTACGTGGCCCTTCTTCCAGGCCGCGAGGGTTTCTTCGGCGAGCTCGTACGCGTCCTGGTATTCGTACGGCGGGATCTGCAGCACGAGGCCCTGGTGGATGGCGTCGTCGGTCATCCGGTCGAGCTCGGGCTTGCCGGTTTCCATCAGCGGGATGCCGCGTTCGGCGGCCAGCTTCAGGGATTCCTTGACGCGGTCGTCCATTTCGATGCGGACGGCGACGTGCAGGGCCTTGGCCGGGATGCCGGCGCGCAGGGCTTCGACCACCGAGTTGCGCCCGGTGACGACCTCTTCGGTGGCGCGCCCCTCGGGACCGGAGCGGCCGGTGCGGGCGGCGGCGCTGGTAGTGCGGCTTCCGCTGGCGCGCTTGGCCTCGGAGCGTTCGGCGAGCTGCTTGTTCTTGAACGCCTTGTGGTAGGGGCGGTCCTCCGCCTTCGGCGTGGGGCCCTTGCCCTCCAGAGCCTTGCGGCCGTGACCGCCGGTTCCGACGGAGGGGCCCTTCTTCAATTTGACCGAGCGGCGACCGTTGTTGGCCATGAGTTTCACCCTTTAAATACGCGATTCGTTGACAAGTCTGACCTCCAGTCTACTGACTCGAGTAAAATCCACGATTTCGGGGTGGCCCGGAACGGACGACGGCGGCCCACTTCACCGGCCGCCGGCAACGGGCTTCAGCCGCGCTTGAGGCTCCAGCTCGCCCCGTCCGGGCCGTCCTCGACGACGACGCCGGCAGCCGCCAGGGTGTCCCGGATCGCGTCGGACGCTGCCCAGTCCTTGGCGGCCCGGGCGTGGGCGCGCGCCTCCAGCTGAGCCTCGACCAGGACACCAAGGGCGGAGTTGGCTTGTTCGTCGGCCGCAGGCGTTGCGGTGGCGTTGAGGCCGAGGACGTCCAGCATGGCGGTGACGCTGGCCAGCGCCTGGCCCGCGGCGTCGAGGTCGCCTTCGGTGAGAGCCGTGTTGCCGGCGCGGACGGTGTCGTGCAGGACAGCGAGGGCCTGCGGGACGTTGAGGTCATCGTCCATAGCCACCCCAAAAGCTTCCGGGACAGAACCAGCGGATGCCTCCGGTCCCGGGTCGGGCAGGACCCGGCTTGCGCGGCTGAGGAAGCCGTCGATCCGCTCGACGGCGGCGGCCGCTTCCTGCAGGGACGTCGGCTGGTAGTCCAGGACCGAGCGGTACTGCGCCTGCCCGAGGTAGTACCGGACAACGCGCGGCGGGGCGATCTCGAGCATTTCCGTCGGGCTCACGGTGTTGCCGATGGACTTGGACATTTTCTCGCCGGCGTAGGTGACCATCCCGTTGTGCATCCAGAAGCTGGCGAAGCCGTGGCCCGCCGCCTGTGACTGCGCCATTTCGTTTTCGTGGTGCGGGAAGCGCAGGTCCAGGCCGCCGCCGTGGATGTCGAACTCGGTGCCGAGGTACTTGGTGACCATCGCCGAGCATTCGAGGTGCCAGCCCGGGCGGCCGGTGCCCCATGGGGAGGCCCAGCTCGCCGTCGTCGGCTCCCCGTCCTTGTAGCCCTTCCACAGCGCGAAGTCGCGGGGGTCCTTCTTGCCGCGGGGGTCCGCGTCAGGGGCGCCCTGCATGTCGTCGAGCTTCTGCCGCGTCAGCGAGCCGTACTTGGACCAGGAACGTACATCGAAGTAGACGTCGCCGGAGTCGCCCAGGGCCGGGTAGGCGTGGCCGCGGTCGATCAGCTGCTGGATGAGGGTGTGCATTTCCGGGATGTGGCCGGTGGCGCGGGGCTCATAGGTGGGTCGGGAGACACCCAGGGTGTCATAGGCCTTGAGGAATTCCTGCTCGTAGCGGTAGGCCAGGGCCCACCATTCCTCGTTGCGGAGGGCTCCGGGCTCGTCTTCAAAGTCTGCGCCGAACGAGGCGGCTGACTTGGCAAGGATCTTGTCGTCGATGTCGGTGACGTTGCGGACCGCCGTCACGCGGAAGCCGCGGTACTGCAGCCAGCGGGTCAGCTGGTCGAATGCGATGGCCGAGCGGATGTGGCCGACGTGGGGCATGCCCTGGACGGTGGCTCCGCAGTAGTACAGGCTCACGTTGCCAGGGACCAAGGGGACGAAGTCGCGGACTTCGGCGGATGCAGTGTCGTAAAAGCGCAGGGTCACCGCTCCAGATTAGCCGATGGCGGTCCGGGGCTTGACCGGCGGCTTTGCCGGCACGGCGGAGGCCGGCAGGCAGGCCGCTGCGGCGACCTACTTGCAGTATTGGCCGATCTTGTTGATCTGCTCCGTGAGCTGGGCCGTCTGTTGGTCGGTCTTGGTTCCCGTAGGGCTCGCCGCAACCTGCTTCATGATCTCGGCCATCTGCTGGATCGGGGCGCCCACCTCCGGCGCTACCTTGTCCGCAACCTCCTGGTAGTGCTGGCCAATCTGCCCTGCCTGCTCCTTAGCGCTCCCGGAGGGCACGAAGGTGTCGGTGTTGAGGAACTTACAGCTTTCCTCGACGCTGAGCTTCGGAGTGGCGCTAGGCGTTTGGGGCGCTGTCGTGGAGGCGGCACAGCCGCTCAGCATGGTCCCTGCCACGAGTACGACGGCGGTCAGCAGCTTCTTCACGGCAGGTCTCCTGGCAGTTCGGAACGGGTGTCTCGCTTGGGTCTTCCCTCAAGCGTAGGGGACCGGGGCCGGCGGTGCTTAACCAGCGGCGCCCAACCTGCGGTGCTTCACCTGCGGTGCTTCACCTGCTGTGACCTGCGGTGCTTAGCCTGCCGGATACACGAGCGCTGTTGCCACGGCCGAGATCCCCTCGCCGCGGCCGGTGAACCCGAGCCCGTCGCTCGTGGTGGCTGTGACGCTCACCGGCGCCGCGGCAGCGGCGCTGAGGACCTGCTGGGATTCCTCCCGCCGCGGGCCGAACTTTGGCCGGTTCGCCACGAACTGGACGGCGATGTTGCCGATTTCGAATCCGTGGGCGCGAACAATCCGGGCGGCCTCGGCCAGCAGGGTCACGCCGGATGCTCCGGCATATTCAGGCCGGTCCGTACCGAAGTGCGTGCCCAGATCCCCGATCCCGCAGGCCGAGAAGAGCGCGTCGGCGGCGGCGTGGGCCACGGGGTCGCCGTCTGAGTGGCCGGACAGACCCCGCTCCCCCTCCCAGAAGAGGCCGCCGAGCCACAGCGGCTGCGGCTCGTCCTCGGCGGCGAAGGCATGGACATCGACGCCGATCCCGGTCCGGGGAATGACCGGGGAAACGACTGGCGGGTTGGTGGACATGCTCATCCCTCCACCCAGCGCAAGCCCAGGGGCCCTTCGAGAAGGCCTTCGGCCAGGATCAGGTCCAGGGGCGTGGTGATCTTCAGGGACTGGCTGGCGCCGCGTACCGCGTGGACCGGGACCCCGATGAGCTCCACGAGCATCGCGTCGTCCGTGACGAGGGCGGCCTGGCGGGCGTCGAACCCGGAGGCAGCTTCGTGGGCGCGCTTGAGGGTGCTCAGGGCGAATCCCTGCGGTGTCTGCACGGCGCGGAGCGATTCCCGGGGCGCTGTCCCGGTGACCAGTTCGGGGGCCACCGCGGCGCCGTCGCCGGTGGTCGGTTCGACGGTCTTGACGGTGTCG
This sequence comes from Arthrobacter sp. 01L42, assembly GCF_056400005.1. Lineage (NCBI taxonomy): Bacteria > Bacillati > Actinomycetota > Actinomycetes > Micrococcales > Micrococcaceae > Arthrobacter > Arthrobacter sp. 01L42. The sequence continues at coordinate 18,860 of NZ_JBFTSL010000013.1, forward strand.
ACGACCGGTATCACCGGAATGACGGCCGAGGCACCGGCGCCGAGCGCCGCTGCCACGCGGTGAAAGACGGCTTCAGGCGTCAGCGCCCGGGCGGCGTCGTGGACCAGCACCGATTCGATATTGGGCAGGAGGGCCGCCATCGCTGCGCGGACTGAATCGGCGCGGTCCGCACCGCCGTCGACGACCGTCACCACGGGAGCCCGGACGCCGGAGCCCGACGCCGCGCCGGAGTGTCCGGCCGCAAGCTCCTGCGTGAAGGCCTCGCACAGCGCCCGCAACTCGGTGTCGCCCGGGGGGAGCGCAATGCAGATCTGCTGTGCGATCCCGGCAGCCGCCACACCGCGGAGGGCGTGGGTGAGGATGGTGTCCCCGCCGAGAGGTACTTTTGCTTTCGGCATGCCGTAGCCCAGGCGCTGGCCGGAGCCGGCGGCTACAACTATGACCGCTGTGGCGGGACCGGGCTGTGACGTATTCGCCTGTGACGTATTCGTCGGTGCAGTATCCATGGGCACAAGACTACGTCCCCGCGCCTCGGACCGGGGCGCTCAAAGGGACCACAACCGATAGCGCAACGGAGGGTGCGGCCGCTGAAAAAGGGCAAAAAGAAGCCCCGGCGGCTGACGCCACCGGGGTTCGATTCTTATCTGCGCCGGCCCTGCTGGGCCGGCCCTGTGCTAGGAAGCCAGGACCTCGTCGAGAACGCTTGCAGCCTTCTCTTCATCAGTCTTCTCAGCCAGTGCCAGTTCCGAAATCAGGATCTGACGGGCCTTGGCCAGCATGCGCTTCTCTCCCGCGGAGAGACCCCGGTCGTGATCACGGCGCCAGAGGTCGCGGACGACCTCGGCTACCTTGATGACGTCACCGGAAGCAAGCTTTTCCAGGTTTGCCTTGTAGCGACGCGACCAGTTGGTGGGTTCTTCAGTGAACTCGGCCCGCAGCACGTCGAACACGTGCTCCAAGCCTTCCTTGCCCACTACGTCCCGAACCCCTACCAGGTCAACGTTTTCTGCTGGAACTTCAATGGTCAGATCACCCTGAGCCACCTTGAGCTTGAGATACATCTTCTCTTCGCCCTTGACAGTGCGCATCTTGATTTCTTCAATTTTGGCTGCACCGTGGTGAGGGTAAACTACTGTCTCGCCGACCTCAAAAACCATGTGGACATTCCCCTTTCCCGCAGACCAGTTTATCACGATTAAGGCATACAACTGGCATCAAAAGGTGCCGGGAACCGCATGAATCCGGGGAAAATGGCCGTAATCCGCCCCCTCAAACCCCTTGACGAATGCGGATAATAGTGCCTGCGGCCCTAACTGCCAAGAGGTTTCCGTCCCCCGCCGAGCCGGGTCCCGCCGCCGGTGACGCACGCTTGGCCGCGCTTGTGTGTAGTCGCCGAATCCTTGTTTGCGGCCGTTTGCGGCTAGGCTATGGCTGAATAATGTTTCAAGACTCTCAAGGAGTGCGTGACGTGCGTTTCACTGCGATGAACCGGGGCCAGCGCGGCAAGCTGGCAATGGCAACGGCTGCACTTGGCATCGGCCTGTTGTCCCTGACCGGCTGCGGCTACATCAACGCCCAGCAGACCACGGAGCAGTACGCGGCCTCGGACGGAACCCGGACTGATCTCGGTGCGCTGCAGCTGCGCAACTTCATCATCGTCTCCGATGGCGAGGACAAGCCGGGCCGCGTGATCGGCGCCGTGTACAACACCTCCTCCAATGACGTGGTGCTGACCATCAAGGGTGCGGAGGGCTCGCAGACCCAGGTTCCGGTCAAGAAGAACTCCTACACGATGCTCAACGACTCCACCGACGCCGCGATCCTGAACCCCGCCGGCGCCAAGCCGGGCGCCGTCCTCGATGTCACCATCTCCGAGAACGGCACCAATAAGGAAGCCAAGTTCACGGTTCCGGTCATGGACGGCACGATCGTCGACTACAAGTCGTACCTGCCGACGCCGGCGCCCACCGAGTCCGGCACGGCCACCTCGACGGAGACGGCTACGCCGACCGAGACGGCCACGCCGACGCCGAGCAGCACGGCCGGCCACTAGCTTCAACGGCTGGACCTATTGCAAAAGGAGGGGCACCTGCAGGTGCCCCTCCTTTTGTGTCCCCTGATGTTCAACTGCGCCGGACTTCCAGCGGCCCGGCAGCAGCGGCAGCAACGGCCGCCGGGCTGCCTCTTCCGACCTTTAGGGCTCGAACTTGTAGCCCAGCCCCCGGACGGTGATCAGGTACCGCGGCGCAGACGCATCCGGCTCGATCTTGCTGCGCAGCCGCTTGACGTGGACGTCGAGGGTCTTGGTGTCCCCCACGTAATCGGAGCCCCAGACCCTGTCGATCAGCTGCCCGCGGGTCAGGACCCGGCCGGAGTTCCGCAGCAGCATCTCCAGCAGCTCGAACTCCTTGAGCGGCAAGGCGATCTGCTCGCCCCCGACGCTGACCACGTGGCGTTCAATGTCCATCCGAACGGGACCGGCCTGCACTGTGGTGGAGACAAGTTCCTCCGGCTCGCTCTGGCGCCGCAGGACGGCCCGGACCCGGGCCACGAGTTCCCGCGAGGAGTAGGGCTTGGTGACATAGTCGTCGGCGCCCAGTTCGAGCCCCACCACCTTGTCGATTTCAGAGTCCTTGGCCGTCAGCATGATCACGGGCACCCCGGAGCGTTGCCGGAGTTGGCGGCAGACCTCCGTGCCGGACTGGCCAGGCAGTTGCAGGTCCAGGAGCACGAGGTCGGCGCCGTTGCGGTCGAATTCGGTGATGGCGTCCAGTCCGTTGTCCACCACCTCCACTTCGAAGCCTTCTTTACCCAACAGGTAGGACAGGGGGTCGCTGAAGGACTCCTCGTCCTCGACAATCAGAATCCTGCTCAAGCGGTAGCTCCTTGCTCATGGACGCCTGCGGCGTCACGTCGTTGCGGTCTGGGGTCCCGACTGGAAGTTTGGGCTGCCGGCTTGCCCGCCTCGGGGGCGTCGCCGTCGTCCTGCCCTTCTATCTCGGGAAGTCGAATGGTGAACGTGGAACCCTGGCCGAGCCGGGACCACAGGGTCACCTCGCCGCCGTGGTTGGAAATGACGTGCTTGACGATGCTCAGGCCAAGCCCGGTGCCGCCGGTCTGCCGCGAGCGGGCAGCATCCACGCGGTAGAAGCGCTCAAAGACGCGCTCCTGGTCCTCGGCGCTGAGCCCATCGCCCTGGTCCGTCACCGAGACCGCCACGAGACCGTCCTTGGCCCGGATGCCCACGCCCACCTTGGTGTTCTCCGGCGAGTAGCGGATGGCGTTATCGATCAGGTTGCGCAGGGCGGTCACGAGAAGGTCCTGGTCGCCGTAGACCAGGGCATCGGCGTGCCCGCCGACGACCAGCTGGATGTTCTTGCTCTCGGCCGGCAGCACGGAGCGGTCCACGGCCTCGCTGACCACAAGGTTGATGTCCACCGGGCGGCCCTGCTGCGCGACGTTGGCGCCCTGGAGCCGGGAGAGTTCAATGATGTCCTGGACAAGCGCCGCAAGCCGTGTCGATTCCTTGTGCATGCGCTTGGCGAACCGCTTCACCGCCTCGGGGTCGTCAGCGGACGACTCGAGTGCCTCGGCCAGGAGGGAGATCGCCCCGACCGGTGTCTTCAGTTCGTGGGAGACGTTCGCGACGAAGTCGTTGCGGACTTCCTCGGTGCGGGTGAACTCTGTCCGGTCATCGGCCAGCAGGAGGACATATTCCTCCGTGATGACGGCGGCCCGGACCTGGACAACGATCGTGCCCTGGCCGAGCGGGCCGCGCGGCAGTTCCAGCTGCTGTTCGAGGATGACCCCGTCCCGCCGCACCTTGGCCGTCAGTTCCAGCAGCTGCTGGTGCACCACCGTGTGCCCGCGGACCAGGCCGTAGGCGTAGGCGGCGGGGCTGGCGCGGACCACGCCGTCGATCGCATCCACCACCACGAACGCGCGGCCGAGGACGGCGAGCACTTCCGCGGCCCCCTCGGGCAACGAGGGGTCATCGACGTCGACGTCGACAATATGCCGCTGCTGCTCACTGACCCGGAACGCGAGTACGCCGAACATGCCAAACGAGAGGCCGATCAGGCCGGCGATCACGCCGATGAGCATTGGATCCACGGCTCCAGCTTATGCTCTGCCACGTGACCGAATCCGAAATCTCCTGCGATTCGGGCAGCGGTTCAGCTAACGTTCACCTATTGGGGCGTAACAGTTCACCGGACACTGAAAGAGTTGACAGTTGGAGCGCCGGTAGGTGAACCGAAATAGGCCCGCCACTTCGATTGCAGGCAATATTTCCGAGGAAAGGACGCACACGTGCGTAAGGTTTTTCAGGAGGAGCTCGCCCAGGTAAGGGAACAGCTCGTCGAGATCTCAGCGCTGGTCACAGAGGCCATCGACAAGGCCACGACAGCTTTCCAGGGCGCCGATATCGACCTCGCCGAGGACGTGATTGCCGCCGATGCCCGCATCGACTTCCTGCAGAACAGCCTCGACGAGCGTGCCATCGACATCCTCGCCCTCCAGGGCCCGGTGGCGAGCGATCTGCGCATGCTGGTTGGTTCGCTCCGGATGAGCGCCTCGCTCGAACGCATGGGCGACCTCGCCCGGCACCTGGCCCAGCTGGCGCGTCTGCGCTATCCGGCGTCAGTGGTCCCGGACCAGCTGCGGGAGACCTTCAAGGCTTTCGCGGAACAGGACCTGCTGATCGCCCAGAAGCTCACGGAGCTGCTGGCAACCCGCGACCTCGGCGTGGCCCGGGAGATCATGAAGGCCAACGGCGCCGTCAATGACCTTCACCTAAGCGTTTTCCAGGCGATCGCCCGCAGCGACTGGCAGGAGTCGCCGGCCACCACGGTGGACGTTGCCCTGGCCAGCCGCTACTTCGAGCGCTTCGCGGATCACGGCGTCTCCGTGGCCCAGAAGGTCACGTACCTGGTGACGGGCGCGTGGCAGCCGAGCACGATCGAGCACAACTGACTCCGGCCAACTGCGGCTGACTCAGCCGCAGTTACAACGGCGCCGGTACAACGGCGCTGATAGCACCGCGCTGATACGAACGACGGCGTCCGGTCACCTTGGGGGTGGCCGGACGCCGTCGTTTGTGCGCTGTCCCTTACTTAGTGCCTGCCCGGGCGGGGGCCGGTTACTTCTTGCCCTGGTTGGCGACTGCCTTGATGGCCTCGGCGGCGGCCTCGGGATCGAGGTAGGTGCCGCCCGGGTTCAGCGGCTTGAAGTTCTCATCCAGTTCGTAGACCAGCGGGATGCCGGTGGGGATGTTCAGGCTGGCGATGTCCTCGTCGCTGATCCCGTCAAGGTGCTTGACGAGGGCGCGGAGCGAGTTGCCGTGGGCGGTGACCAGGACGGTCTTACCGGCCCTGAGGTCTTCCTTGATGTCTGATTCCCAGTACGGCATGAGCCGGATCAGGACATCCTTGAGGCATTCGGTGCGCGGGACGGCGTCGCCGAGGTCCGCGTAGCGCGGGTCCCCCACCTGGGAGAACTCGGAATCGTCAGCCAGGGGCGGCGGCGGGGTGTCGTAGGACCGGCGCCACAGCATGAACTGCTCCTCGCCGAATTCGGCGAGGGTCTGGGCCTTGTCCTTGCCCTGCAGCGCGCCGTAGTGGCGCTCGTTGAGCCGCCAGTCGCGCTTGACGTCGATCCAGCCGCGGTCGGCCTTTTCCAGTGCCATGTTCGCCGTGTTGATGGCCCGCTTCAACCGCGAGGTGTAGAGGATGTCGGGGAGGATGTTGTTCTCCACGAGCAGCTCGCCGCCGCGGACCGCCTCGGCACGGCCCTGGTCATTGAGGTCAACGTCCACCCAGCCGGTGAACAGGTTCTTGGCATTCCAGTCGCTGTGGCCGTGGCGCAGCAGAATCAGCTTGTAAGTCATGGTTTTCATCCTAGCCGAGCGGTTGGCGGCGGTGCCGAGCGTTACACCACGCGCGTTTCAGAGCGTGCCTCACCTTCTGCTTCACCGCGTGCTTCAGGGCAACGCGGGGTCGCTCCCGGCCCATCCAGCGCCCATCACGGAAATGAGGTGACCCCGTGTTGGAGGATAGGCTTGGGCGGTGGTACAGAAGGCTGAACGGGTGCTGGCCCCCCGAAACAAGGGCGGAACGAGAGGCGGCGCGCGCGGCGGCAGGCCCGTGGGTAACGTGACCCGCGGAACCACGAACCCCAACCGGATGCGCCGCGTGGACCGCTGGCTGACCGGGCCGCAGGCATGGCGGCTGCGGGCCGCGGCCCATCCTCTCGCCGTAGACCTCGGGTACGGCGCCTCACCGGCCACCGCCGTCGAACTTTTCGAACGCCTCGCCGCGGTCCGCGGGGACGTACAAATGGTGGGGATCGAAATCGAACCGGAGCGCGTCCGGCAGGCCCAAGCCCTTGAACGGCCCGGCCTAACGTTCCAGCTGGGCGGCTTCGAACTGCCCATGACCGGAAAGCCCGTGCTGGTCCGCGCCTTCAACGTGCTGCGGCAGTACGAGGAAACCGACGTGGCGGGCATCTGGCGGCTGGTGCAGGACCGGCTGGCCCCGGGCGGGCTGTTCATCGACGGCACGTGCGATGAAATCGGGCGGCGCGCCGCCTGGGTGGCGCTCGACGTCGAGCGGCCGCTGAGCCTGAGCCTGTCCATGCGGTTCGGTGCCTTCGTGCTGCCCTCCGACGTTGCCGAAAGGCTCCCGAAGGCCCTGATCCACCGCAACGTGCCCGGCGAGAAGATCCACACCTACCTGCAGGCGATGGACCAAGCCTGGCTGGAAGCGGCTCCGCTGGCGGCCTTCGGAAACCGGCAGCGCTTCGGGGCTATGTGCCGCGCACTGCTCGACGCCGGTTGGCCGATCCAGGACGGCCCGTCCCGCTGGCGGCTGGGCGAAGTGACGGTCGGCTGGGAAGCCGTGGCCCCGGGAGCTTAGGCGCCGGGGGTGGTCACCAGGGGCCGTAGGGGCCCATGTTGCTGCCGCGGCCGCGGCCGGCGTCCTTGACGGCGGGGCGGACGTCGGCGAGGTACACGGACGCGGCCGTCACCGCCGCAAGGCCGAAAATGCCAAGCGAACTGGCGCCGCCACCGCTGCCCAACTGCGAGAGCAGGGAGAACAGTCCCACGGCGAACGCGCCGCCGGTCAGGGCCAGCCAGAAGGTCTTGGTCCGCTTCGATACGGCCTCGAACGCGTTGGCCTTGTGCCGGAGACAATCGAAAAACGCCCATGCCTCAAGGACAAAGGCCACGACAGCCAGGACCAGGTAAACCCCGGATTCGACAAAGTAAATGAGTATGCGTCCGTCCACTCCCCCAGCCTAGCCGTCCAGAGTGCCCAATGCCTGCTCCAAATCGGCCCAAAGGTCTTCCACGTTCTCAATGCCCACGCTCATCCGGACCAGGTTGTCCGGCACGCTCTCCGGCTCGGCGGCGTGCCGGCGCCGGCGTTCGATCAGGGATTCCACCCCGCCCAGGGAGGTCGCGGGGAGCCAAAGCTGCAGGGCGCGGATCATGCGGTCCGCGGCGTCCGCGCCGCTGAGGCCGCTGCCCTGCCCACTCACCGGTGCCACCTCGATGCACAGGACGGATCCGAAACCCTTCATCTGTTCCTTGGCCCGCGCGTGGCCGGGGTCCGAGGCCAGCCCGGGGAAGCGGACGCCGGCCACCTTCGGATGACCGTCGAGCCGCTCGGCCAGGATTTGGGCCGACGCCTGCGAACGCCCGATCCGCAGCGCCAGGGTGCGGAGCCCGCGCAGCGCCAGCCACGCCTCGAACGGTCCGGCGATTCCGCCGTGGATGGTGCGGTGGTGCAGCAGGGCGGCGCGGAGACCGGCGTCGGACGTCACCAGGGCACCGAGTACGACGTCGGAGTGGCCGGAGAGGTACTTGGTCACCGAATGCAGCACGACGTCGGAGCCCAGGCTCAGGGGCTGCTGCACCAGGGGCGTGGAAAAGGTGTTGTCCGTGACGACGATGGCGCCGGCCTCATGCGCCGCGGCGGTCACGGCCCGCATGTCCGCGACGCCGAGCATGGGGTTCGTAGGGCTCTCCAGCCAGAGCATGCTGGCGGCGCGCCCGCCGGCCGGGGCAAGCGCCGCAAGTACAGCGTCGGTGTCCGCGATGTCTACCGTCCGCAGCTCGAGGAACCCTTTGGCCGCCAGTTCGGTGGCCATGGTGACCGATCCCGCGTAGCTGTGCGACGGCATGACGAGGACGCCCTGGGCGGGCACCAGGGACAGGGCCGAACTAACGGCGGCGAGTCCCGAGGCGTAGAGCAGGCCCGGCAGTTCCGCGCCCTCCAACTGGCCCAGCGCCTCTTCAAAGGGGTCCCACGTGGGGTTGGAATACCGGCCGTAGCCGCGGTCGCCGTCGCCCAGCGGTCCCGTACCGAAGTAGGTCGAGGACAGCACCAGCGGCGGGTTGACCGGTTCGTCTCGGGTGCGCGGCGGGCGCCCTGCCGCGACGACCAGGGAATCCGGCGAAAGCGAGGCGGCCTGTTCTTCAGTAAGACTCATGAGGACAGGGTACGTGGGCGCCCGGCAGGGTACCCAAGCCGTTACGCCGCAGACTTTGCGCAGACTAGAGTGTCGGGGATTGTCGGTACTCTTGAACGGTGACTACCCAGAGCCCCGGAGCGTCCCGCCGAAAGTTGACCGGCCTGTTGCCCGGACTGTTTATTGCCTTCGAAGGCGGAGACGGCGCCGGCAAGTCCACGCAGGCGGCTGAACTCGCCAAGGCCCTGGAATCACGTGGTTTTACCGTGCTGCGGACCCGGGAACCGGGCGGCACTGCGATCGGTGAGAAGCTGCGGTCCCTCGTGCTGGATCACGGCCACGGCCACATCGATGCCCATACCGAGGCCCTGATATTCGCGGCATCCCGGGCGGCGCACGCGAGCCAGGTCATCCGCCCCGCCCTGGAACGCGGCGAGATCGTCCTCACCGACCGGTACATCGATTCCTCGGTCGCGTACCAGGGCGCCGGCCGAGGCCTCGGAACGCAGGCGGTCCGGGACATCAATGCCTGGGCCACATCGGACCTGCAGCCGGACCTGACCGTACTTCTCGACGTCGAACCCGCCGTTGGCCGGCAGCGGCGCACCGCCGGCCCGGCCGCCGAAGACCGCCTCGAGTCCGAGGCCGACGAATTCCATGCCAAGATCCGGGCGGCCTTCCTGGACCTCGCCTCGGCCCGGCCGGAGGCGTATCTGGTGCTGCCCGCCCGGCTGCCCGTCGCCGAACTCGCCGCCCGCATCCTCGAGCGCGTCGAATCCCTGCTGGCCGTCACCCAAAGCAGCACAGCATGACGGTCTGGGACGACCTCCAGGGCCAGGACGCCGTCGTGGCCCAGTTGCGCCAGGCGGCCCAGAACGAAGGGCTCACGCACGCGTGGCTTTTCACCGGCCCGCCCGGCTCCGGCCGTTCCAACGCCGCGAAGGCGTTCGCCGCGGCCCTGAACTGCGACCAGGAGGACGTCAGCCTGCGCGGCTGCGGCGAATGCCCGGCGTGCCTGACCATCCTCGGCGAAACTCACTCCGACGTCTCGTTCGTGCGCACGGAGAAGGTCACCATCACCATCGACGAGGCGCGCGAGCTCGTGTCCACCGCCGGGAACCGGCCCTCGTCGGGCCGGTGGCGGATCATCGTGGTGGAGGACGCGGACCGGATGGCCGAGCGGACCACCAACGTGCTGCTCAAGGCCATCGAGGAACCCACGCCCCGCACCGTCTGGATGCTCTGCGCCCCCTCCCCCGCCGATGTCCTGGTGACCATCCGCTCCCGCTGCCGGCCGGTGGCGCTGCGGCTTCCGCCGGCCGCCGCCGTCGCTGCCCTGCTGGTCAAGCGCGACGGCGTGGACCCGGCGGTCGCCGAGCGCGCCGCCCGCGCGGCGCAGAGCCACGTCGGGATCGCCCGCCGCCTGGCCCGGGACCCGGAGGCCAGGGAGCGCCGGCTCGAGACGGTCCGGTTTCCGCTGTCCCTTCGCGGCGTCACGGCGGCGGTCATGATGGCCGAGAAACTGGTCAAGATCGCCACCGAGGAAGCCAACAGCTCCAACGACGAGCGCGACGCCGCCGAGAAAACCGCGCTTCTGACCACCCTCGGGGCACCCGAAAGCGGCACGCTGCCGCCAGCCATGCGGAGCCAGGTCAAGCAACTCGAGGACGACCAGAAGCGCCGCGCCAAGCGTTCCGTCACCGATTCCCTTGACCGCACCCTGACGGACCTGTTGTCCTTCTACCGGGATGTCCTGATCATCCAGATGGGGAACGCAGTGGAACTCGTCAACGTTGAACTCAGAAGCGAACTCGAAGACTTCGCCTCCCGTTCCACCGCCGAAGTGACCCTTGCCCGAATGGACGCCATCAACAAGGCCCGCACGCGGATCACCACAACCAACGTGGCCCCGCTGCTGACGATCGAGTCCATGGCTTCCAGCCTTATTTGACGGTTCCGGCCGCTCCAACGATCATCTTCGCTTTCGTTCCTAGCCTCCAAGGAGAACCGCATGAAGCCTGCTCGACCCAAGTCCGCAAGATCCCGATCCCTGGCGATCGGCATGCGGGCCGTCGGCGCCGTGGCCCTGGCCCTCACGCTGGCCTCGTGCACCCTTTTCGGCGGCGGGGGCGGCAACGGGTCCAGTGCGCCGGCATCGGGGGCAGCGGGGCAGGCGGACCCGTCAATCGTGGCGGCCGCGCCGGCCGAACTGCGCAGCTACTACTCCCAGCAGGTCGACTGGAAACCGTGTGAAGGCAACTTCCAGTGCGCCAAGATCAAGGTTCCGCTGGACTACAGCAAGCCCGACGGCGAACGCATCGAGCTTGCCGCCATCAAGCTCGCCACGACAGGCGACAAGAAGGGCACCCTGATGGTCAATCCGGGCGGCCCGGGCGGCTCGGGGTACGACTTCGTCAGGGATGCGGCCAACACCCACATTTCGGACAAAGTCCGGTCCGCCTACGACATCGTGGGCTTCGACCCCCGCGGCGTGGAGCGCTCCGCCCCGGTCACGTGCCTCACGGACAAGGAACGCGACGCGTCCCGCGCCAAGACCTACGCCCTGGACACCGACGCCGGACTGGACGAGGCCCTGGCCGACAACAAGGCCATCGCTGCCAAGTGCGTGGAGAAAACCGGGCCGGTGCTGGCCCACATCGACACCGTCAGCGCCGCGAAGGACCTCGACATCCTGCGCGGGGTGGCCAACGACTCAAAGCTGAACTACCTCGGTTACTCCTACGGGACCCTGCTGGGCTCCACCTATGCGTCGCTGTTTCCGGACAATGTGGGCCGGTTGGTCCTCGACGGCGCCATGGACCCGTCGCTGAGCAACGAGGAACTGACCCACGACCAGGCCGTGGCCTTCGAAAAGGCCCTCCACGCCTATGTCGCCAAGTGCCAGCAGACGTCCGGATGCCCCCTCGCGGGAAGCACCGAGGAAGGTGTCCAGCAGATCCGCAACGCCATCAGCGCGGCCGAGGCGAACCCGCTGCCGGCGAAGGACGGACGGAAGGTCTCGGGCTCCACGTTTGTCAGCGGCCTCATCATCCCGCTCTACAACAATGACAACTGGCCGATCCTCACCCGGGCGCTCGCCACCGCCCTGGCCGGCGACGGCACGGGCATGTTGCAGCTGGCCGACTTCGGCGCCGACCGCGATCCCAGCGGCACCTACACGTCAAACAGCACCTTCGCCTTCAACGCCATCAACTGCCTGGACTACCCGATGGTGTCCGACACCGCGTCCATGCGGGCCGAGGACCAGAAGCTGCGCCAGCTGTCGCCCACGTTTGGCTACTACTTCGCCTATGGCGGCAGCAACTGCAAGGACTGGCCGTACAAGAACGTCCGGACCCCTGCCCCGGTCGATTACAAGGGCTCGGCCCCGATTGTCGTAGTTGGAACCACCGGCGACCCGGCTACGCCCGTGCAATGGGCCAGTTCCCTGCGCAAGCAGCTTGGGAACGCCTCGCTGCTGACCTGGAAGGGTGAGGGCCACACGGCGTATGGCCGTTCCAACAGCTGCATCGGCAACGCTGTCGATGACTACCTGGTGGACGGAAAGGCCCCGGCGGACAACACCGTCTGCTAGGTCCGCGACAGGGCCGCATGCTGGCTTCGGTCGCTCATTTTGACCCGGACGCCGGGACTCTATTACAGTTGTCTCTTGCATGATCCGCCCGGTTCGCCGGGCATTCATGTGGTTGCTTCCTTAGCTCAGTTGGTAGAGCGTCTCACTCGTAATGAGAAGGTCGCCAGTTCGATTCTGGCAGGAAGCTCGGGAAGAACCCCGTATCACCGTTGACTCAACGGGGATACGGGGTTTTTTATTGGTTGCGGCGGGACGGGCCCGTACGGCGCCGCATAGAGCCAGGGCACACCTATGGCAGAAGAAGGCCCCGCAGCCCACGAGGGCGGCAGGGCCTTCTTGTAGTTCGTGCGGGGTCAGTGGGTGCGACCGGATGCTTATGCGGGGACGTCGAAGCGCTGGCCCTCGGGTTTTGATTCCAGCAGCGTGAAGACGAGGAGAATGATGCCGCCGATAAACGGGATGAGCACGATGAGGTACATCCAGCCGCTGAAGTTCGCGTCGTGGAGGCGACGGACCGTCAGGGCCAGGGACGGGACAATGACTGCCAGGAACCAGACGGCTGCCAGGATCAGCCCGACCATATAGGCGGGGCCGGGGACGCTGGCGCCGTTGGGGCCCAGTTTTGCGCCGGCCGCCCCACCGGCAAGCATGATGACGTTCAAGACGATCGAGACGAGTCCCGAGACGAGCATCCACCACCAGTATTCGCTCCGGCTGGCGCGGCCGGAGAACGTCCCGTACTTCCTGAAGAACCGCGACGCGGTCTCTGGCAGGGAAGCGCCGTAGAGCGGTGCCCAGAGTGGCACGGGCCCGGGTCCCTCGGCCGGGTATGCCGCAGTGGCGTACGGGTTTGGCGCCCACCCCGGGTTCTGCCGGGGCTGCTCGCTGGGCCACATCTGCCGGCCGGTGCCTTGCTGAGAATTATGCGGATCTGACATGTGATGCTCCTTCACTGGTGTGGCGGGTGGATCCGGGAGGGTCAGGGGACGTCGGCCGCGGCGGAATCGCTGAAGTGTGGCGCCTGGCTCGGCGGGGGCTGGACATGGATCTGGGCGCTCGGCTCCGCGGGGTTGCGCGTTGTGGACCTCGAGGCGGTGACGGCCCGCGATGACGGAGCTTGGACTACTGCCGAGTAGCCGGCGCGGTTGTGCCATGGTTCCCCCCAATACCGGGCACCCCAGCGGCCCCCGGCTGTCATGGTACCGGCGTTTTCGCCCCGTGGGCACTATGGCATCCCGGAATGTTTCCGCAGGTCAGGGAGCAGAACGAGCCGACACCTTGGTGTGCCGTCCTCAGGGACGGAAGCTGCTCGACGAGACGGACGTTTGGTCGCGGGTTGGGCGCGGTTTAGGCGGCGCAGACGAAGGTAACCCTCAGGGATGCGGTGCCGCTATTTGCAGGTGGCGAGAATCCCGGCGATGGCGTCGTGCTCGGGACGAGTCATCCACAGTTTGTACTTGGCCTTCACAGCCGTCTGGCGGGCGACGTATTCGCACCGGAACGCCTTGTTGGCCGGGAGCCAAGCATCGGCCGAGGAATCTGACTTCTGCTGGTTCGCGGGGCCGTCGGCGGACATCAGGTTCAGCGGATCGTTGGCGAGCTGGAGGCGCTGGCCGGCGCTGATCTGCTGGGCGCCGGTCTGCCAGGCCAGCGACAGGGGAATAATGTGGTCGATCTGGACGTCCGCCGAGTTCTCACCACGGGTGAAGGTGATGGTCTTGCCGGTGTATTTGTCGGCAAGCTTGCCGGAGGCGATGACGCAATCCCTGGTCCCGCGCTTGGTCGTCACGTCGGTGAGGTCACGGCGGAGCATGTCGTTGCGCGTGTCGCAGCCGTTGTGGTCCACATCGGACCAGGCGGGACCGAACTGCCCGCGGCTGTACCCGGTCTTTGGGGCCTTGCCCTTCACCGGGATGGACGCCAGCTGGGCTACGGCCGCGGCGGCTTCGCCCGGGTGCGCGGTGCCAGTGCCGGTGCCGGGAGCCTGGGACGCGGCCGCGCTGTGCACGGCGTCAGCGACTTTGGCGCCAACGTGGGCTGCGGCATCACAGCCGGCGAGGGAGCCTGCGAGAAGCAGGCCGGCAAGGACGGTCAGGGACTTGGTGGCGGCGGAGCGGGAGATGTTCATGCCAATCATGAGTGCGGCGAAAATGACCAGATTACCCGCACACTGTTCCGCACCCGCGCAGGCCGGAGCATGGAGTCGCTCACGTGCAGCTGTGGCCGCGGCTCCAGGCTGCTTCTCGTCAATACGTTACGCGGTGAGGTCGTCCTTGCTCGGCCGGCTACTTCAGGGTGAGCACCGGGTTGACGGGAGCCTTCAGCGAATCCACCTGCAGGCCTACGGACAGCTTCTGGCCGGCGACGACCTTGGTGGCCCAGTCCGAGCCGCTGCAGGTCACCGACACCTTGGGGAGCACCGTGCAGCTGATGCCCCACGAGTTGGCCACCCGGGTGACGTTCGGATCGGGCCAGCTCACGCTCCAACCGGCCGCCGCCCGGAGGCCGGTGACCTCGATATTGGCCACGTAGCCGCCGGTCCATGAACTACCGAGTTTCCAGACCGCGCTGATCGGCGCGCCCGATGTAGGGGTGGGCGAGGGCGTCGGCGTGACGGTCGGCGTCGCGGTGGCGGTTGCGGTCGGCGTCGCGGGGACGGCCCCGCCCAGAAAGAACCTCTTTGGCCAATATTTCCTTCTGCGCCTCGACCCCGCGACAGGCCCCTGACCTGCGTATTGTCTTTTTCCGGGCCGTCCGTCAGCCTTAGGAAATGGAACGGCCCCGGCGCAGGATGCCAGCCGGCCAGCAATACCCGCCGTCGCGGTCCGGCCAAACCGGGAATTGGCGGCACCGGCTGTGGGGCCCGGTTGTCGGCTTCGGCCTGGTCAGCCTCGCCGCGGACATGGTGTCCGACGGCGCCCGCCCGCTCGGCGGTCCCCTGCTGGCCCAGCTCGGTGCGTCCGCGCTGTTCGTCGGCCTCGTGACCGGCGCCGCCGAGGCCGCGTCCCAGGGACTCCGGCTGGTGTTCGGCCCCTGGGCGGACCGCACCGGGAAGTACTGGACTTTCACGATGGCCGGCTATGTGCTGACGGCGGTGTGCGTCCCGCTGCTGGCATTGACACCGTTCGCCGGGACCGCCGGGATGGCCCTGGCGGCCGCGCTCATCATCGGGGACAGAGTAGGCAAAGCCGTCCGCAGCCCGGCGAAAACCGTGCTGCTCGCCACCGTCGCCGGGCCGGTTGGCCGGGGCCGCGGCTTCGCCGTCCACAAGTCCTTCGATCTGGCCGGGGCGCTCTTGGGCCCGCTGCTCGTCTCGGCGGTGCTGGTTGCCACCGGCTCACTGCCGGCAGCCTTTGCGGTGCTCATCATTCCGGCGGCGGCGGCGCTGGCGATTCTCGTTTGGCTGCGTCGCCGCGTCAGGGATCCCGGCGCGGACAGGCCTGCGGCCGACCCCTCCGACCTGCCGGAGCCGCCCCGCGGGAAACCCGCCGGGCGGCCGCCGTCGGCGCTCTCCAGCGCCTTCATCTTGTTTGCGTTGGCCGGGTTCTTCTGGAGCGCCGGACTGGTCGCCTTCGGCGTCATCTCCTATCACCTGACGGCCGACGTGGCCGTCCCCGTCTCGGTGGTTCCGCTGCTGTACGCCGGCGCCATGGGGGCCGGCGCCGTCGGGGCCCTCGCCAGTGGCTTCCTGTACGACCGCGCCGGGGCGGCCGTGCTCCTGGCACTTCCCGTGCTGATTATGGGGGTGCCCGTGCTGGCCCTGGCGCCGAGCGCCGGGCTCGTGCTCGCGGGCGTCCTGGTCTGGGGCGCCGCCACCGGCATCCAGGACTCCACGGTCAAGGCGTTGGTTGCCGATCTGGTGCCCCAACCCCGGCAGGGCACGGCGTACGGGGTGTTCGCGGCGTTCGAGGGCGCCGGCGCCTTGGCCGGCGGCGCCCTGTACGGGTCACTTTACGGCGCACGGCCGGTGCTCATCGCTGCCGTGGCCACACTGCAGGCAACGGCCTTCGTCCTGCTGCTCGTCACGCTGCACCGGGCCCGGCACGCATCACCTGGCCAAGGGCCCGCGGATGGGCTGAGTTAGCGCGCCCAGACCGAGGCCGCGCCGGAATGTCCCGTGATGATGCTCTGGTAAATGAAGAAGCCCCCCGCGAGGGCGCCGGCAATCAGGACGGCTCCCCGGACAATCCCGTTGCTCCGAAGGCCGCCAAGGAACGCCAGGCGCCGGCCAAAGGGCTCGTAGGTGACTATCAACATTGCCGCGACCAGGACGAAGAAGATCACGGAAAGCACTTTGAGTACGTCACCTTCCTGGGCGTGCTCGTGGACCACCGCCGACGCCGGACGGACTTTCTCCAACTGCTCGCCTGCCTGCGCGGTCAGGAGTGTTACTGGCACCAGCCCCAGTGACAACACGCCCAGGGGCCAGGCCAGGTAGCCCCACCAGCGCCGTGCCACGGCATAAACGATGGCGCCAAGACCTGCGATGGGCGCTAATACCACTACGGCGTGGACGAGCAGGACATGGGCCGGGAGCCCACCAATTTCGATCAAGTGAAATCTCCTCCAGAACGTGACGGCACCGGGTCTGATGATGGGGCAGCGAACTCGCGGCGGGGCCAGACTCCTATGATTCTTGCATGGGATCGCGGGAACTAGCGGGCATTGCCGGACCGCTCTATGCATTGCCCTACGGGGATTTCGTGGCTGCTAGAACGGCGGCGGCCAAAGACGTCAGTTCCGCGGGCGTCACCGCCGCCGAGCAGCGTGCCCTGGCGGCCGCAGTCCGTGCCCTGCCCAAGCCGTCCGTGGCGGCGTGGGCGGTGAACATGCTGGCGGCGCACCGCCCCGAAATCCTGCGGGAGCTGGCTGCGCTGGGGACGTCGATGCAGGCCGCACAGGATGCCCTGGATGCAGCGGACCTCCGTCGCCTCGCCCAGCAGCGGCGCCAGCTCCTCGGCAGCACGGTGAAGGCGGCACAGGCCTTGGCGGCCCGGCACGGACGGGCCATCAGCGCCGCCGTCGCAACGGAAGTGGAGCAGACCCTGCGGGCCGCCACCGCCGATCCGGGGGCCGCCGCCGCCGTGCAAAGCGGCTGCCTGCTCCGGGCGCTCTCGGCGGACGGGGTCGACGTCGTCGATCTCGCCGGCGCAGTGGCTGTCCCGGGGAGCCATGCGGCGACGGCGCCCGGCACTGGAGCCGCGCCTGGAACGGCCAGCGTCCGCGGGACAGAACCAGCGCCCGGCGCCGGCGGGACAGAACCGGCGGACCGGACCGCACAGCGTGGCACAACTGTCGGCGGAAAGCCGACAACGGAACAACCCCGCCTCCGGGCCGTCGGCACGGCACGGATGACGCCCACGCCGTCGGCGGTGGAACGGGCGCGGGCCGCCCTGGAGGCGGCCGAAGTGGCCGCCGCGGAAGCCGACGAGGAGGCAGGCCGCGCGGCCGCGGAGCTGGCGGAGGCGGCGGCGGAAACCACCCTGCTGGCCGACGAGGTGCGCGAGCTCAGGCGGCGTCTGGACGCGGCAGAAGCCGGGCTCAAAACGGCCCGGAAGAATCACGAGCTGGCGGCGGCTTTGGCGCAGCAGACGGCACGGGCCGCCGACCGGCAGCGCCGCAAGGAAGTCCTGGCGCGGGAACGGGTGCTGCGGCTCGGCAACACGCCGGAGGAGTGAAGTCTTAGTGTCGGAGGTCAGTCGCACACTGGAATCATGGAGAACAACCAGAATTTCCAGCAGAGTTTCCGCCATGATATCGAGTCAGATTTTGAGGCGGATTTCAACGACGCACAAGATGGCGCACTGTATTTCGTGGTCACCTACCTGGACACCGACTGCGGCCGGATCCGCACCGAGAGCTTCGATGACGCTGCCGCCGCAGACCGCTTCGCCAGCCGCTGCGTTGCGGGCGAAGACGGCTGGGCCGTGGTCGATGCAATCCCGGCGAAAGAGCGCCGGGCCGCCGCCTGACTCCCGAGACTTTCGGGACCGGCGCCTGTGTCCGGGCCGTCTTTCTCCGAGCGTGTGGGATTGGCCGGTCACGGACCCGGACGGCGGGAAGGTCCCGGACGTCAGGAAGGGGCCGGACGGCGGGAAGGTCCCGGACGCCCGAAGGGCCTCCACCCCGTGCGGGGTGAAGGCCCTGTGCGAACGCCGGCTGGCTGCCGGCGTCTTGGGAGGTGCTTAGGCGAAGTCGGAGACGGCCGGATCCGGACCGATCCTGCCGGCATCTTCGGCGGAACGGTCCAGCCCGTTGATGGCCTGGATGTCGGTCTCGTCGAGGCTGACGTCCAGGGCCGCGTAGTTCTCGCGGATCCGGGACTCGGTCACCGACTTCGGGATGACCACGTTGCCGATGGCCAGGTGCCAGGCGATGACAACCTGGGCCGGGGTGGCGCCGTGCTTGGCGGCAATCTGGGCAATGACGGGGCTCTCGAGGAGCTCGCCGCCCTGGCCCAGCGGCGACCATGCCTGGGTGAGGATGCCCTTGGACGCGTTGAATTCGCGCAGGTCGGCCTGGCTGAAGAACGGGTGCAGTTCGACCTGGTTGATGGCCGGAACCACGCCGGTCTCATCGATCAGGCGCTGCAGGCCCTCCTTGGTGAAGTTGGAAACGCCAATGGTCTTGACCCGGCCCTGCTTCTGGAGCTCGATGAGGGCCTTCCAGGTGTCAACGTATTTGTCCTGCTTGGGCTGCATCCAGTGGATCAGGTACAGGTCCAGGGTCTCGAGGCCAAGCCGCTCCATGGATTCCTCGAACGCCTTCAGGGTGGACTCGTAGCCCTGGTCCGCGTTCCACAGCTTGGTGGTGATGAAAATTTCCTCGGGCTTGAGGCCGGAACGCTCGATGGCGCGGCCTACGCCTGCTTCGTTGCCGTAGATCTTTGCCGTGTCGATGTGGCGGAAGCCGGCCTCGAACGCCTGGACAACCACCTTTTCGGCCACGTCATCTTCAACCTGCCACACGCCGTAGCCAAGCTGGGGGATGGTGTTGCCGTCATTGAAAGTCAGTTCCGGTGAAAAAGTCATATAAGTATCCTGCCAATTTCGGCGCCCTCCGGCCAGCGACAGGGCGCCGCTAAGCTAGGCGCGTAACCGGGAATACCCGGGAATTTCGGGAAATATCGGGAAATTTCGGGAACTCCAGCCATGCCGGGACGGGCCTGTGCAAGAGACTAATTCGCGAAGGGGCTCAGGCTGGCGTCGGCCCGCCGCCGTCGGCTTCCGCAAGCCGGCGCTCGGCGTCGTGGACCTGTTCCAGCACGGAATCGGCGCGCCGCCGCACCGACGCGGCACCCGCCGGGACCGGCCCCACTGCGAGCCGGAGCATCGCGGCCGCCTCAGCCGTCATGGCCAGGGAGTTGCCGGCCGTCGACAGGGCGCGGTGAACCCCCGCCAGCGGCCCCGGGATGTCCAATCCATTGCTGGGAAAGCGCCGCTGGGCCTCCACGCAGACGTGCCGGACCCGGGGCGCGAGCGCGGAAAGCTGATTGGCGATCTCGACGAGCTCGCCGTACAGGGCCTCGTCTTCGACCCCCTCAAGGACCTGGTGGTAGCGGTCAAGTCCGCGGTTGAACCGGTCGTGGGCGCGCCGCCAGAGCCCCTTGCCAAGTTCTGCGTCGTCCCTGCGGCCTTGCCGTGCTGCGCTGAAGAAGCCCAAGGTCGCGCTAAAGGTACTGGCCCGGGCCATGGTCAGGGTCCGCGGGTTCGGGCGGCTCGGGGGACTCCGCGCCGTGACGCGGCGCGGCGGCGCGGACCGGTTCGCCGTTTTCCCCGATGATGACGCCCGGCGCGATCACGGTTCCGGGCGGCAGCTGGCGCAGCTGCATTTGGGCGTAGGTGTGCTCCCTGGCGGCGTGCTGCGCCGCGATGGCCGTCTGGATGCCGTGGAAGAGCCCCTCAAGCCAGCCGACCAGCTGGGCCTGGGCTATCCTCAGTTCCGCGTCGGAGGGGGTGGCGTTCTCCGGAAAGGGGAGGTTGATCCGTTCGAGCTCCTCAACGAGCTCCGGGGCCAGGCCGTCCTCGAGTTCTTTGATGGACCGGTCGTGGATTTCGGCCAGCCGGACGCGGGCCGCGTCGTCCAGGGGCGCGGACTTCACCTCGTCCAGCAACTGCTTGACCATCGTGCCGATCCGCATGACCTTCGCGGGCTGGTCCACGAGGTCCTGAAGTTCGCTGCCCCGGGGCGGCCTGGGCCCGGCACCGGATCCACCGGCGCGGCCGGGCGGCACTGCAGCCGGTGGCGCCAGGGGCGTCCCGGGCAGGGCGTCATCCACGGGTGTGCCTTCGACGGGCACGTCGTCGGCAGTTTGGGCGCTGGGCTGAGTGTCGTGCTGATCGCTCATGGCTTCATACTCTCACGCGCCGGGCGGCCCGGACCCGGCGTCCGCCGGGAGCGGAGGGGCGGCGTCGGACACCGTTGTGCCCCACGCCGCCCTCCCCCGTCCCGGCCGGGCCAGCTGCCCAGCATCAGCCGCTCAGCAACACCGCCCTTGCGGGTTGGTGTCCTGCCGGTCGGTCCGGTCACGCCAGAACTCCCGCTCGGTGAGCGGACGGCTGGTGTGCTCGGAGGCCTCATGGTGCTCCAGGTACTTCTTGTAGGCATCGGCGCCCAGCACACCGCCGAGGTACCCGGCAAACCCGCGGAACCCCGCGAGGACCGCGTTCACGCCCGGCCCCGCATCAGTGGTGCCCGGACTTTTCGAGCCGGTCTCCGGCCGGGAGCTGGTTCCACTCAGCCACGAGGTCACGCTCCGCCGCCGTGGGGACAAACCCTGCCGGGGCGAAGACACGGGAGGCCCGGGCGGGGTCTTCGTTCTCGGCGTTGGGGAGCCCCGCGGCCGTGTTCCGCAGGGCCTTGATGGTCGCCATCACAGCCGTGACGATGACGACGATGCTCAGCACCACGAAGATGACCGACAGCCATCCCTGGATCATGGTGTTGCGGACCACGGCCTCCATGGCGGCCTGGGTCTTGGCGGTTCCGAAGGACGTCTTGCCGTCCGCAAGAGCCTTGGCGAAGGCTGCGTTGTTGGCGAAGTAGCCCACCGCCGGAACGGGCGAGAAGATCTTATAGAAGCTCGCCGTGATGGTCACGACGGCGGCGAACGCCAGCGGCGCCGCCACGATCCACAGGTACTTCGGGGCGGTGCGCTTGGCGGCAATGGCCAGGCAGACCGAGAGGGCGATGGCCGCCAGCAGCTGGTTGGCGATGCCGAACAGCGGGAACAGGGTGTTGATGCCGCCCAGCGGGTCGGTGACGCCCATGATCAGGACCGCGCCCCATGCGGCCACCATGATGGCCGTGCAGAGCCAGGCACCCGGGCGCCAGGAGTGTTCCTTGAACTTCGGGACGAAGTTGCCGATCGAGTCCTGGAGCATGAACCGGGCAACGCGGGTGCCGGCGTCGACGGCCGTGAGGATGAAGAGGGCCTCAAACATGATGGCGAAGTGGTACCAGAAGGCCATCATCGCCGTGCCGCCGATGAACTGCTGCATGATGTGGGCAAGGCCGACGGCGAGGGTGGGCGCGCCGCCCGAACGCGACACAATGCTTTGCTCCCCGACGTCCTTGGCCGTCTGCGCGAGATCACCGGCCGTGATGTTGACGCCGGACAGGCCCAGGCTGTTGACCCACGCGGCCGCGGTCTCGACGGTCCCGCCGGTCAGCGCCACGGGGGCGTTCATGGCGAAGTAGATGCCGCGGTCAATGGAGATTGCGGCCACGAGGGCCATGATGGCCACGAAGGATTCCATGAGCATGCCGCCATAGCCGATCAGGCGCGTCTGGCGCTCCTTCTCGATCAGCTTCGGTGTGGTGCCGGAGGCGATCAGCGCGTGGAACCCGGACAGCGCGCCGCAGGCGATCGTGACGAACAGGAACGGGAACAGGGCGCCGGAGAACACCGGACCGTTGTCCCGGCCGGCGAACTCGCTGAAGGCCGGCACGGTGATTTCGGGGCGGACCACGATGATGGCCAGCGCCAGCATCACAATCACGCCGATCTTCATGAACGTGGAGAGGTAGTCGCGGGGGGCCAGGAGGAGCCAGACGGGCAGGATGGCTGCGATGAAGCCGTAGATGATGAGGCCCCAGGCGATGGTGACCTTGTCCAGGTGGAAGAACGCGGCACCCCATTCGGTGCCCGCCACGGCGCCGCCGCCGATGATGGCGGCCATGAGCAGCACGAAACCGATCACGGACACCTCCATGACCTTGCCCGGCCGGATGAAGCGCAGGTACACGCCCATGAAGAGGGCGATCGGGATGGTCATGCCCACCGAGAAGACGCCCCAGGGGCTCTCGCCGAGGGCGTTGACAACCACCAGGGCGAGGATGGCCACGATGATCACCATGATGAGCAGGGTTGCGACGAGGGCGGCCGTGCCGCCGATGACGCCGAGTTCCTCGCGGGCCATCTGGCCCAGGGACCGGCCCCCGCGGCGCATGGAGAAGAACAGGACGAGGTAGTCCTGGACGGCGCCGGCAAGGACGACGCCGATGATGATCCAGATCGTGCCGGGTAGGTAGCCCATCTGGGCCGCGATGACCGGGCCCACCAGGGGGCCGGCGCCGGCGATGGCGGCAAAGTGGTGGCCGAAGAGGACGTTGCGGTCCGTCCGGACGTAGTCCTTGCCGTCGGCCTTGTATTCGGCCGGGGTGGCACGGCGGTCGTTGGGCTTGGTCAGGTAACGCTCAATGACCTTGGAGTAGAAGCGGTAGCCGATCAGGTAGGTGCAGACGGAGGCGAACACAAACCAGATGGCATTGACGGTCTCGCCGCGGATGATGGCGAGCATGAACCAGGCGATCCCGCCCAGCAGCGCAATGGCCGCCCACAGCGCGATCTTGGCGGGCGTCCAGGCGCGGTCCGCGGCGTCGCGGACCGACTCATCCACCGACGTCGGCGGGAGGGACGGGTCCGGGACGACCCCGTCGTCGAGTTGCGCGGTGCCACGCGCGCTGCCCTGCGTGAGGTTGTTTGTGCTTTCGCGTTGTGTGCCATCTGGCATTGTGCCCATGTCTCCTCCTTGAGAAACCCAGCTGGGCAGTCCACCGGTACAGAACTGCCCTCCGGCACCCTACCAATGCGGGCGGGTCCCGGTCGGGTCCCTGCGCCCGGCGGTGTGGATTGCGCGACGAGCGGTCGGCCCGGCTACGCCCGGAGGTTGCTGAGCTGCACGAGGCGGGCCTCGCAGAGGTCCAGCCAGCGCACCTCGGCTTCGGTCTGGAAGATGAGGGAATCCAGCACCAGGAGCCTGGCGGTGTCGGCCGGGCGCTGAAGCGCGGCCGTGTCGCGGCGGGACTTGGTGTAGTCCTGCAGCGCGCGGATGGAGACCGTCCGCTGGGCCTGGATGATGGCGCCGACGTCTGTCCCGGGAATTGTGAGGCCGAGGGCGAGCTTGATGGCCAGTTCATTCCGGGGCGGATTCGCGCGGGATACCGGGGCCGTGAACCAGGAGCCGACTTCGGTCCGGCCGGCCGTGGTGATGCTGTAGATGACGTGCCCGTCGCCGTCGCCGCCGTCTTTGCGGACCAGCCCGTCGCGTTCCAGCCGGTCCAGGGTGGTGTAGACCTGTCCGATGTTCAGCGGCCAGGAGGACCCGGTGCGGTCCTCGAATTCGGTCCTGAGCTGGTACCCGTAGCGCGGGCGGTCCTGCAAGAGGGCGAGGAGACTGTGACGGATAGACATGGCGCCCCCCGGAATCGCTAAGTCACGAAATCACACAGCATACACGCGCCCCAAGACGCGTGTATACCGCGTATGGAACCACGCTATCGCCTTTGGTGTCCTTGCCGCAAAACAGCGCATGCCCCGCACGGAATAAGTCGGTCCGGACCTGCGGTTTCAGGCCGGATCCGGCACCCCGCTACATGACCAGCAGGACCTTGCCCACGTGGTCGCCGGAGTCGAAGTAGGTGTGTGCGGCGGCGACCTGGTCCAGCGGGAAGCTCTTGGCCACGAGGGGCCGGATCCTGCCGTCGGTCAGCATCGGCCACACGGCGTCGCGGACGGCGTTCATGATCACGGTCTTTTCCTCGACCGGGCGGGGACGCAGCGCGGTGGCGATGATGGCGGCCCGTTTCTGCAGCAGCTGGCCAAGGTCCAGTTCCGCCTTCGCGCCGCCCTGCAGCCCGATCACCACGAGGCGTCCGTAGTCGGCGAGCGCATCGATGTTCTGTTCGAGGTACTTGGCCCCGACGACGTCGAGGATGACGTCCGCGCCTTTGCCGCCGTTTTGCGCGCGCAGGCTCGCCGGGAAGTTTTCCTCCGCGTAGTTGATGGCGATGTCCGCCCCGAGGAAGGCTTTGGCGGTGCCGACTTTTTCCGCGTTCCCGGCCGTCGTGGCCACGCGGGCGCCAACGGCCTTGGCCAGCTGGATGGCCATGGTGCCGATACCGCCTGTGGCTCCGTGGATGAGGACAGTTTCACCCGGCTGCAGCTGCGCCGTCATGATCAGGTTGGAATAGACCGTCGCCGCGACCTCGGGCAGCGACGCCGCTGTGACCAGATCCACGCCGTCGGGGATCCTCAGGACCTGCCCCGCGGGCACGGCCACCTGCTCGGCGTAGCCGCCGCCGGCGAGCAGCGCCACCACCTTGTCCCCCACGGAAAACGCCTTGGTCACGCCCGGACCGAAGCCTGCGATCCGGCCGGAGACCTCCAGCCCGGGGACCTCCGAGGCGCCCGGGGGCGGCGGGTAGAAGCCCTTGCGCTGCTGGACATCGGCACGGTTAAGGCCCGCGGCCACGACGTCGATCAGCACCTCCCCGGGGCCGGCCACCGGGGCCTGAACCTCACGGACTTCCAGGACCTCGGGTCCGCCGGGCTCTGATATATAGACAGCCTTCATGGAGCACTCCCGATTCCTAACTGGCTCCGCGCACGTTCGCCGCGATCGCCAGGTCCGATCAACATCACTCCCCAGAATATGGCGGGGAGCTGCACGCGTCCGCAAGCGCACCGTGTTTTTGGTTTTTGTGGCAGCCGACTGCCTATGAAAGACTACTCGTTAGGGAAGGTTGTCCGAGCGGCCGATGGAGCTGGTCTTGAAAACCAGTGTGCGGTGACCCCGTACCAAGAGTTCGAATCTCTTACCTTCCGCGGGAGCGCAGATCTTGCGCGGTTCAGAGGCCGGCCCGGGGCGATCGAAAGATCGTTCCGGGCCGGCCTTACTCGTCTCCGCCCCGGAGTGAAACTCCCGACCGGCCCAAGAATCATCTGCTGTGAATGTTGGCCGTGTTGGCGGCCAACTGGCAGCCCAAGGTAACGGTTCTGCACCGTCTTCCAGACCTGACAATAACTTCCGGCCCCATACCTGATACTGAGGTCTCGAGCGGGATAATCACCCCGCCGTCGCAAATATTGGGGGAACAATAAGTGGGTCTCAACCGCACCGGGTTTTACGCGCATGTCACAATGGCGGGCATTGCGCTCAGCCTCGTCCTTGCCGGATGTGCATCACGGCCAGGAACTGATCCTGCCGCTGCCGCTCCGCGCTCGACCACCGGGGCCACGGCTGGGGCCGCGCCGACCGTGACGGCCACACCAACCGCCACTCCAGCACCGGTGGCGCCGACCGCCAGCGCGGCACCCCCGGTGGCGGCGCCTGCCCCGTCAGTGAAGCCTGCAGCACCTGCGCGGAAGGCGTTCACTTTCCCGGATGGCCACATTTCCTTCACGTATCCGTCGACCTGGACCGTGCGCACGGTCCTCCCGCCTGCCCGAACCGTCCCCGGCGTTGAAGCGATCGTTTCCGATGGCGCCGGCAACGATCTGCTCTCACTACAAAATGGCTTTACCACTGGTTGCGCAGCTGCGCCCACCTCCCGCGAAGTGTTCGATAAGGTGCAGGCTCCGGGAATGACCGCACCGGACGGCACTAAACCCGTTTTTGGGTTCGCCGTGGAATCCTCTTCGACCCGCGATTTTTACGGAATGGGTCTCCGCGACCCTCGATACCTGGAGCAGGGCAAAGGCGTCACCTCCTGCTGCGGGCTCCTCGCCACGGGGAATGGCGGGCTCACCACGAGTATTCTTTTCAACGACCCCGCGTTCCCGACCCGGACCGCCGCTAAGGCCTGGATGGCAACAGACCAATACGCCCAGCTCAAGGCGCTGCTCATCAGCCTGAACTACGTCTAAGGCAACTCCGGCGCCGGGTAACACGCTCTCTGGCGGCACGGAACTTTCCCTCCGTCAGCTGGTTGCCCGGCGCCGTTCGATCGTGGCGTCGTCGCTTGCACTCCAGCTGGCGAGGAGGTGCAGCCGTTCCGCTGAGGGCGAGCCCGGCTCGGCGGTGTAGACCAAGAGGACCAGGCCCGGTTCCGCGGTGATCGCCAGTTCCTCGTAGGCCAGCGTGAGTTCGCCGGCCACGGGGTGGTGAAAGCGTTTCGTGCCGGACCCGTGAGTCCGCACATTATGGGCGCCCCACAGTGTCCGAAACGTCTCACTGCGGGTCGACAGTTCGCCGACCAGGTCCTGCATGGTGCGGTCGTGGGGGTCGCGGCCGGCTTCAGCGCGCATGATGCCGACGCACATTTCGCCGAACAAGTCCCAGTCGGGGTAGAAGTCGCGCGAGGCGGGGTCGAGGAACTGGAACCGCGCCAAGTTAGGGGTGCGGCCGCCGTCCCCGATCACCGGAGAGTAGAACGCCCGGCCCAACGCGTTCGTCGCTAGCAGGTTCTGGTACGGGTCGCGAACGAATGCGACGCCCTCGGTGATCGCTTCCAGCGCCCACTGCAGGCTCAGACGCGCCCCTGCCTGGACGGTCGCGCGCCTGCGCGACCGTCCAGAGGTCGGGATGCCGTCTGCGGCGCGGGCCAGATCGAACAAGTGGGCACGCTCGGTGTCGTCAAGCCGGAGGGCCCGGGAGATGGATTCGAGCACGGACGAGGACGCACCGGCGATGGAACCGCGCTCCAGCTTGGCGTAGTACTCCACGCTGACGTCGGCGAGGACCGCAACCTCGCTGCGCCTCAATCCGGCCACCCGTCGGTTCGAGCCTGCCGCAAGGCCCGCTTGTTCCGGCGTCAGTCGTGCACGGCGCGACATCAGGAACTCACGCACTTCACCCCGGTTATCCATGCATCAAGGGTAAATCGCTGCGGCCAAACAAGGGGTTCCCTCCCGGTACACGTCTCACCGGGGACTCCCCCGCCCGCGGAAATCGGGCTTGACTGGCCAGAGCGTTGACTGTGCTTCGCGGCCTGCGGAACGGTCGACGACGTCGGGCGAGGCGCCGCTTCCGGTGGCTACGCAGCCACGCTTGACCAACCCCAACGCTGAGGCATTACCGCCACCCACGAAAGGACCCGCATGACGACCGCCCCCACCCGAACACCGGCACAGGAAGCCAGTGCCTTGGTCGACGCCACACCAGAGGGCAGCGCACAAGAAAACAGAGAACAAGAAGACAACGCACAGCAAAGACTGCCCCTGACCGCACTCGTGGTCCTGGCCGCCATGGGATTTATCCTCGTCGCCACCGAGACCATGCCTGCCGGCCTGCTTCCTGTCATTGCCGCCGGCCTCCACACCGGCGAAGGTACGGTGGGTCTGCTGGTCAGCGCATACGCCCTCGGAACGGTCATCGTCACCATCCCCGCGATCATGCTGACGCGTGGCATGCGACGAAAGCCGCTGCTGCTCGGCGGTATCGCCGGTCTCGTGCTTGCCACCACGGTCACCGCAGTCTCAGCTGATGTGACGTTGTCACTCGTGTCACGATTCTTTGCGGGCGCGTTCTCGGGAATCATCTGGGGAATGCTCGCCGCTTACGGGCGCCGCATCAGCCCGCCCCGGCACGCAGGGTTGTCCTTGGCCATCGTGTCCACCGGGGCGCCCCTCGGATTCGCGTTCGGCACCCCACTCGGCGCCTGGATCGGAACAGCTTTCGATTGGCGCTGGTCCTTCGGTGCCCTGTCCGTCCTCGGGGTCATCGTGGCTGCGCTGATCCTGGGATGCGTCCCCGACGCCGCCGGCCAACCGCGGGCGTCACGGCTCCCCCTGGGCCGGGTGTTCAAAATCCCCGGCGTCGCCGTCATCCTGGCCGTCACCGTCGCCTGGATGCTCGCCCACAGCACCATCTACACCTACATCGCCCCCTACCTCCGGGCCACCGGCACCGGCCTCTCCGCCAGCCTGGTCCTGCTGGTCTACGGCATCGCGTCCGTCGTCGGGGTCGCCGTCACCGGTGCGCTGCTGGACCGCCACCCGAGGCCCCTCCTTCACCTCAGCGTCACCGTGTTCGTCGCTTCCGGACTCATTCTGCTGATCGGACATGCATCGGCAATGGCCATCCTGATCGCCGCCGCGCTCTGGGGCCTCACCTTCGGCGGCGCATCAGCCCAGGTCCAGGGACCACTCACCACCGCCGGAGGCGACAACGCCGACGTCGCCAATGCATTCCTCCCGGTCGCCTTCAACCTGGCTATCTTCGGCGCGGGCATTCTCGGCGCGCTTCTCCTGACCCCATTCGACGGGCTGGTGCTCCCGGTCGTCATGATCGCCCTCGGCATCACCGCCCTGCTGCTCACCCTGTACGGCCGACGCTCGGCATTCCCGCGCCGGCTCTGACTGGCCATGCATTGAAACTGTCCGTGCCCCGTCATAGTCTCCTGTGTCTCCACCACCCCATCTCCACACAAACCAGAGTCCGGCGGCCGCACGTCAACGGCCGCCACAGAGAGCAGGAGCCTCCATGCCCACACCCGAGCACTCCAACGGCGCACCATGTTGGATCGACCTCATGACATCCGATGCCGAGAAGGCCAAGTCGTTCTACGGTGCGCTGTTCGGTTGGACGTACCAGACCGGCGACGAAGCAAAATACGGCGGCTACATCACCGCCTGGAAGGACGGCAAGTCCGTCGCCGGCCTGATGCAGAAGCAGGAGGATCAGGCCGCGTGGCCGGACATGTGGTCCACGTACCTGCGCTCGGAGGACGCCGCCGCCACCGTCAAGGCTGCAACGGAACACGGCGGCCAGGTCTACATGCCGCCCATGGACGTCCCCGAACAGGGCAGCATGGCGATGATCGCCGACGCCACGGGCGCGTCGGTCGGCGTGTGGCAGCCGGCGGAGATGAAGGGCTATGAACTGGCGGCCGAGCCCGGTGCCCCGGCGTGGCACGAGCTCCACGCCAAGGACTACGCCGCCGCCGTCAAGTTCTACCAGGACGTGTTCGGCTGGGACACCGACGTCATGAGCGACACCCCGGAGTTCCGCTACACCACCCTGGGCGCGGGCCCGGCGGCCAAGGCCGGGATCATGGACGCGTCTGCCTACCTTCCCGCCGAGGTCCCGTCCAACTGGCAGGTTTACTTCGCCGTGGAAGACGCCGACGCCTCCATCGAGACGGCAGTGTCCCTCGGCGCCAAGGTCATCGACGGGCCGGACAACACCCCGTTCGGCAGGCTCGCCACACTGACCGACCCCACGGGCGCGATGTTCAAGATCGTGGCCGACACCGGACAGGGCGGGCAGTCCGCCACGGACGCCTAACCGGCCAGGACGCCAGAGCTCTTCCCACCTAATTACAAAAATTGTTGTAGGAAATACCGGCCAGAGCCTTCCCCGAGGGCTACTGGCCGGTATTCTGCTGTGGAGCGTCCGGTGGAGGCACCCGGACACCGCTCACCCGTATCACCAGTCACCATTGCCCGGGGCTTTCGAGCCGCTCCGGGAAGGCTGCGGCGCGTCCCGCTGGGGGGCGTCCCGCCGAATGCACGTTTAGTCCATACGTTGTTCATTCACCCCTGTTTGGATGGGCCCGGCACGACTTGACCAGGAGTTCTGGCCGGCCACTGTCCGCTGCACCCTGCGGACGCACTGCACCCTGCCCTTTACCCGGGGCACCCTAATGAGAGTTAGAGCGGATGAAAATAACACCCTGGAAAACAGCGCTGGGCTCAGCACTGTCGGCGGCGCTGATAGCAGCTCCACTGGCGGCGGCCGCGCCGGCTAACGCCACCGAACCCTTGCCGGCAACAACCGGAACCTCGCCGGTGGTCATCAACGAGGCCTATCTCAGCGGCGGCAGCTCCGGCGCGGCCTTCAAGAACAAGTTTGTCGAGCTGTACAACGGCTCCGACGCACCGGTCTCACTGGAGGGCTGGAGTCTCCAGTACCGCTCAGCCCCGGGCACCGGTGCGCCGAGCTCGGTGGCAGCCCTGGCGGGCAGCATTCCCGCCAAGGGCTACTACCTGCTCAAGGGCGGCAGCAACGGCACGGCCGGCACCGACCTGCCGGCCGCCGACGCCACCGCCACCGGTTTCAACCCGGCCGGTGGCGGCGGCACGATCGTGCTGGCCAAACAGGCCACAGCACTCAACCCGCTGCCGACAGGCTCGGTCATCGAACCGGCCAACGTCGCGGACCTCCTCGGCTTCGGCACTTCCAACACCTTCGAGGCCCAGGCGGCCGCGGCGCCGTCGGGAAACACCGACGTCAAGAGCATGAACCGCAGCGACGGCGGGGACACCAACAACAACGCCGCCGACTTCGCACTGAACGCAGCCATCACGCCGACGGCGGCCAGTGGCGCTGCCGGTCCCGTGGACCCGCCCGTGGATCCACCCGTGGACCCGGGGCCGGGCACGCCTCCGGCCGCCAAGACCATTGCCGAAATCCAGGGCAACGGCACCGCAAGCCCGCTGGCAGGATCCTCGGTCACCACCCGCGGCAGGGTCACTGCCACGTTCCCCACCGGCGGCTTCGCCGGCTACTACGTCCAGACTCCCGGCACAGGCGGCGATCTCACGCCGGCCAACCACGCGGCGTCGGACGCGGTGTTCGTCTACTCGCCGTCCACAGTCGACGCCGTCAGGATCGGCGACTACGTCGAACTCACCGGCGCAGTCAGCGAATTCTTCGGCATGACCCAGCTGAACGTCGCCGCGGCGGCCGATCTGAAGAAGCTCACCGAGGCCGCCCCCGAGGTCAAGGCCACCGGCTTCGCCCTGCCCGCCGACGAGGCCTTCCGTGAGTCCCTCGAAGGCATGCTGCTCACCCCGCAGGGCCCCGTCACGGTGGCGGACAACTTCTCGCTGAACCAGTACGGCGAGATCGGCCTGGCCGGCGGCACCACCGCGCTGGCGCAGCCCACCGCCGTCGCGCCGTTCGGCTCCGCGGAGTACACCGCCACGGTCGCGGCGAACGCCGCCCGCGGCATCAAGCTCGACGACGGCGCCACCACGAACTTCCTCAAGGACGCCGCCACCAAGGCCCAGGTGCTCCCGTACCTGACCACTACGGATCACGTCCGGGTCGGCGCGCCGGTGACGTTCAAAACCAACGTGGTGCTCAGCTACGCGAACAATGCCTGGAAGTTCCAGCCCCTGACCCAGCTGACGGCCGCCAACGCGGACACCGTCCAGCCGGCTAGCTTCGGCGCCACCCGCGCGGACACCCCCGCGGCGGTTGGCGGCAATCTCAAGCTTGCCTCCTTCAACGTGCTGAATTACTTCCCCACCACCGGCGACCAGATCTCCGGCTGCACGTTCTGCCCGGACCGGGACGGCAACCCCATCACTGTCAAGGGCGGCTGCGACGTCCGCGGCGCGGCGAACGCGGAGAACTTCAAGCGGCAGCAGGACAAGATCGTCGCGGCGATCTCCAAGTCCGGGGCCGACGTCGTCACGCTCATGGAGGTCGAGAACTCGGCCCAGTTCGGCAAGAACCGGGACGACGCCCTCGCCAAGCTGGTGGATGCCCTGAACATCGCCACCCCGGGAATCTGGGACTACGTCCGCACGCCCGCCAACGCACCCCCGCTGGCGGACGAGGACATGATCCGCACCGCGTTCATCTACAAGAAGGCTGTAGCCGAACCGATCGGCGAATCCATCATCCACAACGACACGGTCGCGTTCGCCAGCGCCCGCAAGCCGATGGCCCAGGTCTTCAAGCCGGTCGGCGCCTCCGATGACAAGAAGTTCATCGCGATCGCCAACCACTTCAAGTCCAAGGGCTCCGCCGCGACGCCGGATGACACCGACAAGGGCCAGGGCGCCTCGAACCTGGCGCGCACCGCCCAGGCCAAGTCCCTGCTGGCGTTCGCCGACGAACTGCAGAAGTCCAAGGGCACGGACAAGGTCTTCCTGATCGGTGACTTCAACTCCTACGCCAAGGAGGATCCGATTAACGTCCTCACGGGCGCCGGGTACGTCAACCAGGATGAGAAGGCCAAGAACGCCGACGGGTCCGCCAAGCACTCCTACCTGTTCGGCGGCCTCGTGGGCTCGCTGGACCACATCCTCGCCTCCCCGGCGGCCAACGCCGCCGTCACCGGCGCGGACATCTGGAACGTCAACTCCGTGGAATCCGTGGCGCTGGAGTACAGCCGCTACAACAACAACGTCACCGACTACTACGCTCCGGACCAGTTCCGCGCCAGCGACCACGATCCCGTGGTGGTGGGCCTGAACTTGCCCGTCACCCCGGCAAGTGTTGAGCTGAACTTCCTGGGCATCAACGACTTCCATGGCCGCATCGATTCCAACACCGTGTTCTTCGCCGGGACCATCGAGAAGCTGCGCACCGCTGCCGCCCCGGGCGCCACCGCGTTCATCTCGGCCGGCGACAACATCGGCGCCTCGCTGTTCGCCTCGGCGATCGCCAAGGACCAGCCGACCATCGACGTGCTGAACGCCCTGGAGCTGCGCACCTCCGCGGTGGGCAACCACGAGTTCGACGGCGGCTGGGCTGACCTGCGCGACCGCGTCACCGCCGGCGGGACCAACGCCAAGTTCCCGTACCTGGGCGCCAACGTCTACGCCAAAGGCACCACCACCCCGGTCCTGCCCGAATACACGGTCCTGGACATGAACGGCGTGAAGGTCGCGGTGATCGGCACGGTTACGCAGGAGGTGCCGTCCCTGGTCACGCCGTCAGGCATCGCGGATCTTGAATTCGGTGACCCCGTCGACGCGATCAACCGGGTCGCGGCGAAGATCAAGGCGGACAAGCTCGCCGACGTCATCATCGTGGAGAACCACGACGGCGCCGGGTCGGGCGCACCCGAGGGCGCCACTTTGGAGCAGGAAATCGCCGCGGGCGGCCCCTTCGCCAAGATGGTCCAGAAGGTCACCCCGGATGTGGCGGCGATCTTCAACGGCCACACCCACAAGCAGTACGCGTGGGACGCCCCGGTCCTGGATGCGGCGGGCCAGCCCACGGGCAAGACCCGCCCGATCGTCCAGACCGGAAACTACGGCGAGTTCATCGGCCAGATCCAGCTGACCATCGACACCAGGACCATGTCGGTGACCGGGTACAAGGCCGGCAACGTCCAGCGCACCACCAGCGCCGCGCAGCCGGCAGCCGATCTTGTGGCGCAGTACCCGCGCGTCGCGGCCGTCAAGGCCATCGTGGACAAGGCCCTGGCCGACGCCGCGGTGGTCGGCAACCAGCCTGTCGGCAAGGTCACGGCGGATATCACGACGGCGTTCGCCGGTTCCCCGGCTGTGCGCGATGACCGGAGCAGCGAGTCCACGCTCGGCAACCTGGTGGCGGACTCCCTGGTGGATGCGCTGAAGGCGCCGGACCTCGGCGCCGCCGAAATCGGCGTCGTCAACCCGGGCGGCCTGCGCAACGAGCTGTACTACGCGCCCGACGGCACCATCACGTACGCCGAGGCCAACGCGGTGCTGCCGTTCGTGAACAATCTGTGGACCACGTCCCTCACGGGCGCGCAGTTCAAGACCCTGCTGGAGCAGCAGTGGCAGACCAACCCGGACGGCACGGTTCCCAGCCGTGCGTACCAGCAGCTGGGCCTGTCCAAGAACGTGAACTACACCTACGACGCCGCCCGCGCCGCCGGTGACCGGATCACCTCGATCCGGGTCAACGGTGCACTGATCGACCCGGCGAAGTCCTACCGGATCGGGACGTTCAATTTCCTGGCCACCGGCGGCGACAACTTCCGCATCTTCAAGGAAGGCACGGGCACCAAGGACTCCGGGCTCGTGGACCGCGACGCCTGGATCAAGTACCTGCAGGCCCACAACCCGGTCTCGCCGGACTTCGCCCGCCGCTCCGTGGCTGTCGTGAACACGACGGCGGCCGAGGTCAAGGGCGGCGAATCCATCACACTGGCGGTTTCGAAGCTGGACCTCACCTCACTGGGCAGCCCGGTGAATGCCTCGCTGCGCGCCGAGTTCACGGACGCTGCGGGCACCGTGACGGGCCTGGGCACGGTACCGGTGACCGCCGGCGCCGCCAACGTGAGCGTATTGGTTCCCGCTGGCGCCGCCGCCGGCACGGGCACCCTGGTGCTTACCGCCGTCGAATCCGGCACTGTGGTGAAAACGGCGGTGAAGGTCGCGGCCAGCGTCCCCGTCCCGCCGAAGTGCACGCCGCCGGTCAAGCCGACCAGGCCAGGGGATCTCGTGGGCCAGGTGAACTACGGGACAGCCATGGCAGCCTACCGGAAGTGCCTCAAGGGCTGATGCCTTAGCCCGGACTTCCTGGTCCCCCACCACGGCACATGCCCTCCCCTGGCCCGCAGCACTGGACATAAGCACCAACTGTCCACTGCCCTGCCTCAGGGGAGGGCTTGTCCATTCTTGGAGGCAGGCGCGCCGGAGGACATGTCCACTTTTGAGCGGCTCCTGAGCGGCGGGCGGGTGCGGGCTACGGGCTACGGGCTACGGGGTGCGGGCTAGGGGCTACGGGCTACGGGCTACGGGCTACGGGCTACGGGCTACGGGCTACGGGCTACGGGGCCAGGATGTCGCGGGCGATCTCGTCGGCGTCGCGCAAGGTGCGCTGGCCGCTGCGGTAGACCGGGCCCGACTTCGGCCGGGCCTCGGCGGCGATGGCCGTGCCCCATTGCGTGGCGGAGAGCTGAAGCCCGAGCACGTAAAGCCCCGGCGTCACGGACCCGTTGGCACCCAGCGGCCGGTACGGATGCGGGACGACGTCCAGCCCGGAAGTCTGCACCGGGGTCCCCTCCACGCTCATCATGAGGCGCGGCCGCACCAGCCCCTCGGCAAGCAACTGCTCCAACAAGGGCGAAGCGTTGACGGCCACCCGGTTGGCCGGGGCCAGCGCCTCGATCATCGCCGCCGCGGACACGGCCCCCGCCCCGGAACCGGACGCGGCGGCCGCCCCAAATCCGGACACAGCGTTCTCCGTCCGGCCCCTTACCGCACCCGCGTGCGCCGTCCCTGATGCAGCACCGATCACGCCGGCACTGCCCACAAAACCGCGGACCCCAGCACCGCCCGCGGCAGCACCACCGATGCCGGCAGGCTCCATCGCGGCACCTTCCGCCCCGCCGTCGGCGCTGTCATCCATTCCGCCGCCCACCCATGGTGACGCCGCGGTGAACATCCGGGCCCGCCGGTCCACGCCGAACTTGGGGTCAGGGCCCACGAAGCGCACGATTCCCGCCCGGGCCAGTGCCGCGAGCTGCGCGGAGCGCAGCGCCGGCGGGCCGCTCGCCAGGCCTTCCACGAATGATTCGAACCAGCCCCGGAGGCCCGCGACCCAGGATTCGTCCGTGATGCCGCTATCGGCCACAGCGGTCTTGAGCACGGCCCGGCCGTGGTGCAGCGCGCCGATCGCCATCTTCACCGGATCGTCCTCACCAAGGGCCGAGCGCCGGGCGTCGTCGAGCAGGTAGTCGACGACGGCGGCGTCCAGTTCGGCTCTGGAGTCAAACGAGCGCCCGGCCAGGGGCGCCGCGAGGCCGAGCAGGTCCAGGCGGTGGGATGCCCGGACATGGACGGCAATCACCGATTCCGCCGTGTGCTCCCATTTGACGGTCGAGTGAGCGTGCGGCCGCAAAGACTCGTCCAGGGCGCGCAGGAACTCGGCCGGGCCGGTCAGGATGGCATCGGGCTGCGAGCGCGCGAGCGTGGAGTAGTAGGCCCAGACCGCGTCCCGGTGCAGGAGCGGCCAGAGGTCGTAGTCGAAGGAGGGCCGGATTCCGGAGTCGGCGAACTTCGCGATCGCGCCCTCAGTGCAGTAGCGCAGCCGGACCGTTCCGGGGTAGTAGCCGGTGAGTGTCGCCTTCGCCCGGTAGGGGGTGCCGCGGCGTGAGGCGGCGATGATGAGCGGTTCGCGGCCGGACGGCAGATACGTCAGTTCAGCGTTGCCCTCCCCGGCAACGAACCGGCCGCCGCGCCCTTCCGTCAGCTGTCCCATCACGTCAAAGAAGTTCAGGCCCATGCCGCGCACCAGGACAGGTTTGCCTCCCGGCACCCGGGACCAGTCGACGTCGGCGGGCGCCGCCGGCGGCACGTACAGGAGACCGAGTTCCTCCGCCGCGGAAAGCAGCTCCCGCTGTTCAGGGTTCAACCGCGCGTCGAGGTGGCCCACGGCCAGCACCACGGAGTCGACGGTAAGTATGGTGCCGTCGTCGAGCACGACGTCGAACCGCACCGCAGCGTCCTTCGCGCCGGCCGGCCCGGAGGCGGCCAGGTCCGGGCCCGACGCCGGGGCGGCCTCCGCGGCGGCGTGGCGGACGGACGTCGCCCTCGCCGCGTGGAAGTCCACGCTGACGCCGGCCGGCAGCACGGTGAGCAGTTCCTCGAGGGTGGACCGCAGGTAACGGCCGTAAAGGGCCCGGCTGGGGAAGTCCGCCTCGCCGAGCCGTGAGAGCTCGGCACGTTCGTCGTCAGTGAGCGAAGGGTGCGGGTGGGCCTGCTGGAGTTCGCGCCACTGGTCGAATGTGCGCCCGGCCAGGGGCGGCACGAGTTCCGGGTCTTCGGGGACCACAGTGGGATAGAAGGACTGCGTGTTCATCAGGTACAGCCGCGACTGTCCGGGCTGCCAGACGTGCCCCGGGCCCGCCGGATAAGGGTCCACCACGTCGATGTGCAGGGTGCCCGCGGAGCCGGCGGAGGCCCAGTTGGCGAGGAGCCGTTCCAGCACACTCGTGCCCCGGGGACCGGCGCCTATCACTGCCGTCCGGATGCTTCGAGATATGCCCACGGCATCCAGCGTATCGGCAACCGGCCGCCGGCTTGACCTCGGTGTGACTTGCCACTGCCGCACCGATGTTCTTGGATGGGAAAATGACCACCACAGAAGCTGACCACCCGTCCGCGTCCGGCGAGGCCACCGGTGCCCTCCCGGCTGGAGGGACTTCCCCCGAACCCGTCGACGAGAACATCTGGCTGGAGGACATCTACGGCCAGGAGCAGCTGGCGTGGGTCCGTGAACAGAACGCCCGCACCGAGGAGCTCCTCGAGGACGCCGACTACGCCGATCTGGAAGGCCGGATCCTGGAGGTCCTCGACTCCACCGACCGGATCCCCATGGTGGGCAAGCACGGCGAGTGGTACTACAACTTCTGGAAGGACCGGGACAACCCCCGGGGCCTGTGGCGGCGCACCAGCTGGGACAGCTACCGGGCCGGGACCCCCGAGTGGGATGTCCTGCTGGATGTCGACGCCCTCGCCGCCGCCGAGGGCCAGGACTGGGTCTTCCACGGCGCCAACTTCCTCCGCCCGGCCCCGGGTGAACCCCACCGGCGGGCCCTGCTGGCGTTCTCCCCCGACGGCGGGGACGCCAACCGCCACCGGGAGTTCGACGTCGAGGCCCGCGGCTTCGTGGACCCGGCCGACGGCGGCTTCGACCTCCCGACCGGCAAGGGCAACGCCTCCTGGCTGGAGCGGGACACCCTGCTGGTCGCCACCACCGCCCACGATCTGCCGCGGACCACCTCGTCCTATGCCCGCACCGGGGTGAAGCTGCGCCGCGGCGAGTCCCTGGCCCAGGCCGAACAGCTGTTCGACATTCCCGAGGACCACATGATGGCGATCGTGGCACACGACTCCACACCGGGCTTCGAACGCACGTTTGCCGTCGACTGGATCAGCTTTTTCGAGAAGAACACCTCGGTGCTGCGCGATGGTGCGTGGGTGCAGATCGACGTACCGGCGGACGTGAACCTGAGCTCGCACCGTGAATGGCTGCTGTTCCGCCCGCAGCGTGACTGGACCGTCAACGGCACCACCCACCCGGCGGGCTCCCTGCTCGCGGCCGGCTTCGAGGACTTCCTCGCCGGCTCCCGGGACCTCGCCGTGCTCTTCACGCCCGATCCGCACACCTCCCTGCAGTCCTGGAGCTGGACGCGGGACTTCCTGCTGCTGAACCTGCTCCGGGACGTGTCCTCGGAGATCCACGTCCTGGATCCGCGGCGCCCCGGCACGGACGCCGCCTGGGCCGCCACCGTGCTGGACGCCTGCCCGCCCCTACACGATGTCAATGCCTTCGCGGTGGATGACGAGGACGACGCCGAAGGCTCGGACGACGACGGTACCGGCGGCGCCGCCTCGGTCGCCGAAGGCGAGGCGCCGGGCGCAGGGAACGACTTCTGGCTGGTGGCCACCGGCTTCACGACGCCGACCACCCTGACCCGCGGGACGCTCGCCCGCGATGGCGGATCGGTGGCCAGCACACACGAGGTGATCCGGACCTCGCCGTCATTCTTCGACGAGGCGGGCTACGAGGTCCAGCAGCACTTCGCGGCCTCCAGCGACGGCACGAAGGTTCCGTATTTCCAGGTGGCGGCCAAGGACCTGGTGCTGGACGGCCAGAACCCGACTCAGCTTTCCGGCTATGGCGGCTTCGAGATTTCGCGGACGCCGGCGTACAGCGGCGCGATCGGCCGGGCGTGGCTGGAGCGGCGGACCGCGGAGTCCAGCGGCGTAGCGGGCGGGGGCACGCACCGCCGCGGCGGCGTCTACGTGGTGGCGAACATCCGCGGCGGCGGCGAGTATGGGC
Organism: Arthrobacter sp. 01L42; assembly: GCF_056400005.1. Taxonomy (NCBI): domain Bacteria; kingdom Bacillati; phylum Actinomycetota; class Actinomycetes; order Micrococcales; family Micrococcaceae; genus Arthrobacter; species Arthrobacter sp. 01L42. The sequence continues at coordinate 57,671 of NZ_JBFTSL010000013.1, forward strand.
CGGGCTGGCACCGCGCCGCGCTGCAGGGCAACCGCCACCGGGCGTACGAGGACTTCGCCGCCGTCGCGAAGGACCTGATCTCCCGCGGTGTCACGTCCCGTCAGCGGCTCGGCTGCGTGGGCGGCTCCAACGGCGGACTGCTGGTGGGCAACATGCTCACGCAGTACCCGGAGCTTTTTGGCGCCGTGTCCTGCGGGGTCCCGCTCCTGGACATGCGCCGGTACACCAAGCTGTCCGCGGGCTATTCCTGGATCGGCGAATACGGCGACCCCGACGTGCCCGAGCAGTGGGAGTTCCTGAAGACGTTTTCGCCGTACCACCTGCTCAAGGACGGCGTGGACTACCCGGAGACGTTTATTTGGACGGCGACTTCGGATGACCGGGTGGGGCCGGTCCAGGCCCGGAAGATGGCGGCCCGCATGCAGGCCATGGGCATCCCGAATGTCTGGTTCCACGAGGCGCTCGAGGGCGGCCACGCGGGGGCTTCGGACAACCGGCAGGCGGCGGCCCTGCAAAGCCGCAGCCAGCATTTCCTGTGGCGGGCCCTCGCCGGCACCGAGGCGTAAGGCCCACACCCAAGCAACGCGGGGTCACTTAGCGCCCATCCGGGGGCCCCGCATGGGCCGGATCTGACCCCGCGTTGCTCTGGAGTTGCCGTTTTGCACTGTGTGGCACCTTCTGCGTATCCTTGGTTGGCTAGTTATTAGCAATTGGAGACGTGCCAGAGCGGCCGAATGGGCTTCACTGCTAATGAAGTGTGGGGCACAACTCCACCGGGGGTTCAAATCCCCCCGTCTCCGCGTTTGGCCCCGGTCCTCGGACCGGGGCCTTTTGCGTTCCCGGGCAGATCAGGGCGGATCGACGTCGTTCAGTCGCGCTGGTCTGCCCCCAGCAGTCATGTCCCCCCGGCCCGGCCCGTCCGGTGGCCGGACGCCTCACGCCCGCCGGCGGATCCGGATGGCAGGATAGGCCCATGTCGAGCAACACGGAATTTGACGCCATCATCGTCGGCGGCGGCCACAACGGACTGGCCGCGGCCGCGTACCTGGCCAAGGCCGGGCGGGACGTCCTGGTCCTGGAAAAGCTGGAACACGCCGGCGGCGCAGCGGTATCCGCGCACGCGTTCGACGGCGTCGACGCCCGCCTCTCGCGCTATTCGTACCTCGTCAGCCTCCTGCCCCGGCAGATCATCGACGACCTCGGCCTGCGCATCACGCTGGCGCGGCGGCGCTATTCCTCCTACACCCCGGACCCCGCGGACGGCAGCCGGGCCCTGCTGGTGGACAACGGGGACGAGGCCGCCACGGCCGCGTCGTTCGCCGCCGTCGGCGCTCCCGACGGCGAGTTCGGCGCCTTCACCGCGTTCTACGCCGCGTGCGGGCAGCTCACGGAGGCACTCTGGCCCACCATGACCGCGCCGCTGCTGGCGCGGTCCGCGGCGCGGGGCCTAGCCGCCCGGGCCGGGGCCGACGCGGCGTGGGAGGCCATGATCGAACATCCCATCGGGCAGGCGATCCGCCGGGAGCTGGGCAGCGACCTGGTCCGCGGTGTGGTCCTGACGGATGCGCTGATCGGTACCTTCGCCCGGGCTGACGATGAGGACCTGCAGCAAAACATCTGCTTCCTCTACCACCTGATCGGCGGCGGGACGGGGGACTGGGACGTGCCGGTCGGCGGCATGGGCGCGGTCTCCGGCGAGCTGGAGCGGGCCGCGCGCGACGCCGGCGCGACCATCCTGACCTCCGCGGACGTGACCGCCGTCCGGCCCGGCGGCGCCGTGGACTACCGCCACGGCGGGCAGGACCATTCGTCTTCCGCCCGGTGGGTGTTGTCCAATGTGGCGCCGGTGGTCCTCGACCGGCTGCGCGGCCGGCCTGCCGCCGACCTGTCAGCCGGCGCCGCGGCCGGCGACCCTGGCATTTCAGCGGTCGCCGCCACCAATCCGAACCATCAGCGCGAGGGTGCGCAGGTCAAGGTCAACCTCCTGCTCAAACGCCTCCCGGAGCTGCTGGACGGATCCGTCAGCCCCGAGGCCGCGTTCGGCGGGACGTTCCACATCAACGAGACCTGGTCCCAGCTCGACGCCGCCTACAGCACCGCCGCCGCCGGATCCGTGCCCTCGCCGCTGCCGTGCGAAATCTACTGCCACTCGCTGACCGACCCCACCATCCTGTCCCCGGAACTGCAGGCCGCCGGCGCCCAGACGCTGACCGTCTTTGGCCTGCACGTCCCGGACCGGCTGGTCACGGCGGAGAACAACGAGGACCGCCGCGCCGAACTGCAGGCGGCCGTCCTGGCCTCCCTGAACTCCGTCCTGGCTGAGCCCGTCGAGGATCTTCTCATGACGGATCCGGACGGGCGGCCCTGCATCGAAACCAAGACCACCCTGGACATTGAACGCGCCGTCGGGATGCCCCGCGGCAATATCTTCCACGGCGGCCTCGACTGGCCGTTCGTGGAGGACGGCGAACCGCTGGACACCCCGGCGCGCCGCTGGGGCGTGGCGACGGATGATCCGCAGATCCTGCTCTGCGGCTCCGGTGCCCGCCGCGGCGGCGCCGTCAGTGCGATCGGCGGACACAACGCCGCCATGGCTGTGCTGGAATCGGAACCACCCCTGCGCAATGGGTGAGCCGCTGCAATGGGTGAATCAGCGCAATGGATGAGCCGGCGCTATGGGTGAACCGGACCGTGGAGACACGCGCATGAACGCCTCCCCGCGCGGCGCGGACCCTGCCGGGGGCAGCTGGAGCCCGCGGCTGGCCCTGCTGGTGGCCGCGACGTTCTTCATGGAATTCCTCGACGGGACCGTCCTGACCACCGCCATACCCAGTATCGCCGCCGATTTCGCGGTGCCGGCCGCCGACGTGAACATCACCATGACCGCCTACCTGATGACGGTGGCGATGGGCATCCCGCTCAGCGGCTGGCTCGCGGAGCGGCTCGGTGCCCGCCGGGTGTTCTGTCTTGCCATCGCTATCTTCACGGCCGCGTCATTGCTCTGCGCGCTCAGCCAGGACCTGACCATGCTGACGCTGAGCCGTGTCCTGCAGGGTGCCGGCGGCGCCATGATGGTCCCGGTGGGCACGCTGGTGGTGCTCCGCGGCACCCCGAAGAAGGATCTGCTGCGGGCTACGGCCTTCCTCGTGTGGCCCGGGCTGCTGGCCCCGGTCCTCGCCCCGCTGGTGGGCGGAGTGCTGACGACCTACCTGTCCTGGCACTGGATCTTCCTGGTCAATCTCCCCCTGGGCCTGGCGGCCTTCCTGGCCGCGCTGCGCCTGGTCCCCCCAGTCCGCGGCGACAGCACGCGGCGCCTGGACTGGCTCGGACTGGTCCTGACCACGCTCGGGGTGGGATCCCTGCTGGTCGGCCTGGAATTGATGGGCGGCCGGGACGCCGGACTGCTGGCGGCCGCGGGGATCGCTGCGGGCCTGCTGTTCCTGGCCGCCGCCGCGGCCTGGATGCGGCGGACCAGCACGCCGCTGTTCAATCTGTCCGTCTTCGGCACGCGGACGTTCCGCGCGACGGCGACGGGAGGCTTTGTGTACCGCCTGACCATCAGCGCGGTGCCGTTCCTGCTGCCGCTAATGTTCCAGGTCGGTTTCGGCTGGGACCCGCTGCGCGCCGGGGCGATGGTGTCGGCCGTGTTCGTGGGGAACATCGGGATCAAGCCCGCCACGACGCCCCTGATCCGGCGTTGCGGGTTCAAGCCCGTCCTGGTGTTCGCGTCTCTGGCCTCCGCGGCCACTTTTGCGCTGTGCGCGCTGCTCGACGCCGGCACGCCGGAACCGCTGATTGTCGCGGTGCTGGTGGCCAGCGGGGCGTTCCGCTCGATCGGATTCTCGGCGTACGCGTCAGTGCAGTACGCCGATGTCGTCCCGGCCCAGCTGCCGTCCGCCAACGCCGTCTCCGCGACGCTCGTGCAGCTCGCCACCGCGGCCGGGATCGCGGTCGGGGCACTCCTGCTGCGGGTCTTCGAGGCAGGCAGCCGCGCGGGATCCACCGGGGTCGCCGGTGATCCGGCGGCGCCGTACCGGGCGGCGTTCCTGGCCATCGCGGTCTTGATGCTCCTGAGCACCCTGGACAGCCTGGCCCTCCCCCGCCACGCCGGCGCTGAGGTCAGCCGGCCTGGCCCAGCACCAGCGGCAGAACGGCGCCGGCGCCCGCGAGCCTGAGGGCCCGCCCGGAGACGGTCAGGGTCCAGCGGCTGTCCACGAGGTCGTCCACCAGCATGACGCTCTGGCCACGGATTCCAGCCAGGGCCTCCTCCAGCTCCGGCCCCACCACCAGGCGGTCCCAGACGCCGGCGAGCCGGTAGGCGCTGTTCCCGCCGCGGCCGCCGGTGGGTCCGCCGTGATTGAGCTGCAGCTGGCCCAGATACGGGATGCGGCCAATCTCCGAGATCCCGCGGGCCAGGGAATCCACCAGCAACGGCTTCCCGCGGGAGGGCAGGCTGATGATCGCGGCAGGCCGGCCGGCCCCGCTCCAGCCAGCGGTCCGGGCATCTCCGGTGCCCCACTCCCGGAGCACCTGGACGCAGGCCTGCAGCATGCCCGGGTCCACGGGCCGGTCGGGCGCACCGGCGGCGAAGGCCTCCCGCAGGGCCCCGCCCCAGCCAAGGTCCGTCAGGCGCGCCAGCACCCGGCCGTCCGCGAGGGCCTCATCCGGCTTGATCTTGCCCTTGACCGGCACGCCCAGGCGGTCCATGCCGCTGGGCCACTGCAGCCGCGGTTCCAGGGCGACGCCGGCCCGGCGCAGGGTCTGCCCGGCGGTCTCCGTGGCGTCCTCGGCGATGTCAGCGCGGAACCAGCGGCCCGCGCAGTTGTCGCAGCGGCCGCAGGCGCGGGCCGTTTCATCGTCCAGCACCGAGGTGATGTATTCCATCCGGCAGCCGGCCGTGTCCTGGTAGATGACCATCGAGTCCTGTTCATCCACCCGGGCCTCGGCGATCCGGCCGTACCGCTCGGCGTCGTAGTTCCACGGCTGTCCCGTGGAACGCCAGCCGCCGCCGACGCGTTCGACGGCGCCGTCCACGGCCAGGACTTTCAGCAGCAGCTCCAGCGGGGTGCGGCGCAGGTCCACCCGGGCCTCGAGCGCCACCGTGGACACCGCCGTGCCTGCCTCGGCGAGGGCCGTCAGAACCGCGGCAGCTTTCTCCTCGGACGGCATGGACGCCGTGGCGAAGTACTGCCAGATGTCGCGGTCCTCGGATCCCGGCAACAACAGGACGTCGGCGTTCGCCGCGCCACGGCCGGCGCGGCCCACCTGCTGGTAGTACGCCACCGGCGACGACGGCGCGCCAAGGTGCACCACGAAGCCGAGGTCCGGCTTGTCGAAACCCATGCCGAGGGCCGAGGTGGCCACGAGCGCCTTGACCTGGTTGTCCTTCAGGAGCTGCTCGGCTCGTTCCCGGTCCGCGGGGTCCGTGCGGCCGGTGTAGGCGAGGACCTCGTGCCCCGCCTCAGCCAGCAGGCGGGCGGTGTCCTCGGCGGCCGAGACCGTGAGGGTGTAGATGATGCCGCTGCCCTGCAGATCCTGCAGGTGGGTGAGCAGCCAGCCGAGGCGTTCGCGGGAATCGGGCAGGGTCAGGACACCGAGCCGGAGCGAATCCCGGCCCAGGGCGCCACGGATGGTGAGCACGTCCTTGCCGAGCTGTTCCTCGATGTCATGCACCACCCGGGAGTTGGCCGTGGCGGTGGTGGCGAGCACCGGGACGGTGTCCGGCAGCTGCGTGATGAGGTCCGCGATGCGCCGGTAGTCGGGGCGGAAGTCGTGGCCCCAGTCCGAGATGCAGTGGGCCTCGTCAATCACCAGCAGCCCGGTCCGGCGGACGAGCTCGGGCAGCTGGTTTTCCCGGAAGGACGGGTTGGTGAGTCGTTCCGGCGAGACCAGCAGGACGTCCACTTCATCGGCGGCGAGCTGCTCGCGGACGGTGTCCCAGTCCAGCTGGTTTGCTGAGTTGATCGCCACCGCCCGCACCCCGGCCCGCGCCGCGGCCGCGACCTGGTCCCGCATGAGGGCCAGTAGCGGGGACACGATCAGGGTGGGCCCGGCGCCGCGGCGGCGCAGCAGCAGGGAGGCGACAAAGTACACGGCCGACTTCCCCCAGCCGGTGCGCTGCACCACCAGGGCCCGCCTGCCGCCGTCGACCAGGGCCTCAATGGCCTCGAACTGGCCGTCATGGAACTCGGCTTCAGGATGGCCCACGAGCTCCCGCAGTACATTCTGGGCCTGTTCCCGGGTCGAGGATGGGGTGCCGGCTAGGGCAGTGCTGGAAAGGGCGTTCTGGTTACTGGCCATTGCTTCAGTATCCCAGCCCCCTCCGACAGCCGCGAAGCCGGTACCCGCTATGTGCACAATCCCAGCGTGTGGACAAACGTGGGCACGGGCCGGCGCGTCAGGGCCGCAACGTAAGATAAGACGCGTGACTACGGACAAGACAAAGACTTTTGACCTCTCGACCTCGTTCAAGGCCTACGACGTGCGCGGAATCGTGGGGCAATCCATCACCGCGGAGATCGTCGAAGCCGTCGGTGCCGCCTTCGTCGACGTCCTGGAACTCACAGGGCAGACCGTGCTGGTGGGCGGGGACATGCGCCCCTCCTCCCCCGAGTTCGCCAAAGCCTTCGCGAACGGCGCAGCCACCCGCGGCGCCAACGTCCAGCTGCTGGACCTGATCTCCACCGACGAGCTCTACTACGCGTGCGGGGCCCTCAACGCCGCCGGCGCCACGTTCACCGCGAGCCACAACCCGGCCGAATACAACGGCATCAAGATGGCCAAGGCCGGCGCCGTGCCGATCTCCTCCGAAACCGGGCTCATGGAAATCCAGGCCCGCGCCGAGGAATACCTCAACGCCGGCGCCATCCCCGCGGCCGGCAGCACTGGCCTGATTGGCGTGCAGGACGTCCTCAAGGGCTACGCGGAGTACCTGCGCTCCCTGGTGGACCTGCGCGGTTCCCGCCCGCTGAAGGTTGTGGTGGATGCCGGCAACGGCATGGCCGGCCTCACCACCCCGGCCGTGCTTGGCGATGCCCTGCTGCCCAAGCTTCCGCTGGAGATCGTGCCGCTGTACTTCGAGCTCGACGGATCCTTCCCGAACCACCCGGCCAACCCGCTGGAGCCGGAAAACCTGCGCGACCTGCAGGCCGCCGTCGTCGAACACGGCGCGGACATCGGCCTGGCCTTCGACGGCGACGCCGACCGCTGCTTCGTGATCGACGAGAAGGGCGAGCCTGTCTCGCCGTCGGCCATCACCGGCATGGTGGCCCGCCGCGAAATCGCCCGCGCCCAGGGCCTCGGTGAAGACACGCCCACCGTCATCCACAACCTGCTGACCTCCCGCGCGGTGCCCGAACTCGTCGAACGCCACGGCGGCCGGCCCGTCCGCACCCGCGTGGGGCACTCCTTTATCAAGGCCGTCATGGCCGCGGAAGGGGCCATCTTCGGCGGGGAACACTCGGCCCACTTCTACTTCCGCGACTTCTGGAATGCGGACACCGGCATGCTGGCCGCCATGCACGTCCTCGCCGCCCTGGGCGAACAGGAGGGCCCGCTCTCCGAACTCGGCCGCGAATACGAGCCGTACCGGTCATCCGGCGAGATCAACTCGGAAATCGAGGACAAGGCCGCCGCGGTCGAGCGGGTCCGCGAGGACTTCCACGACGAGGACGTCGAGGTCGACTACCTCGACGGCAGCACCTTCATCGCCACCGACGGCAGCTACTGGTTCAACCTGCGCCCGTCCAACACCGAACCGTTCCTGCGCCTCAACGTTGAAGCCACGGACGCCGCCACCATGGAACGCGTCCGCGACCGCGTCCTGGCGCTGGTCCGGGGCTAGCGGTGGCAGTACACCCGGAAGAATCCGCCAACACCGGATCCTGGCGCGAGTCCGTGCCGGACGCCAGCGCCACGGACCTGGAGAACCTGCTCGGCACCGGCGTCGGTGCCGCGCAGGAGCAGCTGGAACGCAACGGCGGCTTCCTGCCCTTCGCCCTGGTGGTGCAGAACGACGGCGAAGTCCGGCTGGTGGCCGTGACACCCGCGGACGCGAGCGACGGATCGGACGCCGACTTCGACGCGGACGCCATGATCCGGGACCTCCACGAGTTGCTCCGGCAGCACCGGGAAGAGTTCCGGGCCGCCGCCGTCGTCTGCGACATCACGCTGCTCGAGGAAGACTCGGACGCCATCCACGTCGCGGCAGAGCACCAGGACGGCTCCCTGTTCGCCGCCGTGCTGCCCTACGCAGCGAACGCCGGGACGCACGAACTCGAGTTCGGCCAGCTGGCCGCCGATACCAACGAGCCCGCCGTCTGGGTGGACTAGACCGCCCTTAGGCTGGGGATATGAAGATCAATGCGTTCGCCGATGTGAGCCTTCGCGCTTTGCTGGTGCTCGCGGCCGCTCCGGACGGCGGGCTCCTGACCACCCAGAGCATCGCCGACGCTGTCGGCACGCCGTACAACCACGTCAGCAAGGCGATGGCGAAGCTGCGCGCACTGGGCCTGATCGACGTCGAACGCGGCCGCAACGGCGGATCCCGGCTGAGCAGCGCCGGCCGGACCGCAACGGTCGGCCAGCTGCTGCGGCAACTCGACACCCGCCTGGACCCGGCCGACTGCATTGCCACGGGCGGGACGTGCCCGCTCATCACCGAATGCCGGCTCCGGGCCGCGCTGGCCCGGGCCCGCGAAGCCTTCTATGGCGAACTCGACGGGATCGTGATCGCGTCGCTGCCGACCTCCCGGCAGATGGCGCCCGTCTTTGCGGCGATCGGGCTGCGCCCGGGGCTTTGAGCGGCCCGGCAGGTTCGGGCCGCTGTCCGGCGGGATTCCGGCCCAATCTGGGGAAAACCTTTGGTTTGGCGTCCAAACGCCCTTCCTGGCGGGCCTGGCCATTGACTTCAGGCAGGCACGGGATGACCGGCATGCCAGGCTCAGGCACGGTACCGGCGCTCTGCCCCACCGGGATCCGGTTCCTTCTCCGGCAGCGACACTTGCCACTGACACCCGCCTTCTCCCGCCGCCGCCACGCCCGGAATCCGGTCGATTTGGAATAGATTTCTACGCGGTGTAGAAATGAGGCATAGATATTCGTATTTGAAATGCAAGTATCGCCGCGGACCCGGCTGAAGACGCCGGGCCACTATCTCAGGAGTCAACATGCTCTCGGACAAGTCCTTCCCCGTCATCGAGGCCACCCTGCCGCTGGTCGGTTCCCGGATCGGGGAGATCACCCCCAAGTTCTACGCCCGCCTCTTCGCCGCCCACCCCGAACTGCTGGACGGCCTGTTCAGCCGCTCCAACCAGCGCTCGGGCAATCAGCAGCAGGCCCTGGCCGGAAGCATCGCCGCCTTCGCCAGCCACCTGGTGAACAACCCGGACACCCTGCCGGAGACCGTGCTGTCCCGGATCGCGCACCGCCACGCTTCCCTCGGCATCACCGAACCGCAGTACCAGGTGGTCTACGAGCACCTCTTCGCCGCCATCGCCGAGGACCTGGCCGAGGTCATCACCCCGGAAATCGCCGAAGCCTGGACCGAGGTCTACTGGCTCATGGCGGACGCCCTCATCAAGCTCGAGAAGGGCCTCTACGCCGCACAGGCCAACGCCAAGATGTGGACCCCCTGGAAGGTTGCCGCCAAGACTCCGGCCGGCACCGGCTCCATGACCTTCACCCTGGAACCGGCCGACGACACCCCCATCACCGCGGCGCTGCCGGGCCAGTACGTCAGCGTCAAGGTCACCCTTCCGGACGGGCTCCGCCAGGTCCGCCAGTACTCCCTCTCCGGCGACGCCGGCACCAGCCGCAGCTTCACCACCAAGCTCGACGACGGCGGCGAGGTCTCCCCCGTGCTGCACAACAACGTGGCCGTGGGCGACGTCATCGAAATCTCCAACCCCTACGGCGAAATCACGCTCAAGGAAGGCGACGGCCCCGTGGTCCTGGCCTCGGCCGGCATCGGCTGCACGCCCACGGCGTCCATCCTGCGCTCCCTGGCCGAGTCCGGCTCGGACCGCCAGGTCCTGGTCCTGCACGCCGAAAGCAACCTGGACAGCTGGGCGCTGCGCTCCCAGATGACGGACGACGTCGAACGCCTGGACGGCGCCGACCTGCAGCTCTGGCTCGAGCAGCCCGAAGCCGGTTCCAACGCGGGCTTCATGTCCCTGCGCGAGGTGGACCTCCCGGCCAACGCCTCGCTCTACCTGTGTGGCCCGCTGCCGTTCATGAAGAACATCCGCAACGAGGCCATCAACGCCGGCATCCCGGCCACGAAGATCCACTACGAGGTCTTCGGCCCGGATATCTGGCTCGCCAGCTAAAACACTCATCGACGGCGGCCCCGCACCTCTTCGTGAAGGTGGGGGCCGCCGTCGTGAAGCGGTGCCCGGGAGTCCGCGCAGAGCGCGTCAGCCCGCCGACGGCACCCCGGTGATCGCGTGACCGAAGCGCAGGAGGTTACCGGGGTCGTACGTGGACTTCGCGGACCGCATCCGCTCATAGACCGCGGGAGTCCAGGCCCGGGCCCGGTCCTCCTCGTCGCCCGGCGCGCCATGGAAATTGACCAGCGTGTACCCGGTGGAGTGGGGAGCCATCGCGGCCAGGATCCCGCTAATGGAGGCCGATACGGCCTCGGCAAGGGGCGGTATCTTGAACCCGACGAGGAACAGCAGGAAGGCCGCGTCCCGCCCCGACACGGCGTCCGGCAACGCATCCGGCATAGCCCCCGGCCGGGACAGTGCAGTCCGGGCCAGCGCGCCGCCGAGCGGCCGGACCTCCACCAGCAGCAGCGGGCAGTCCGAACCGTCCCCGGTGAGCTCGAGCAGGTCAGCCACCGCCTCTTCGCCGAAATCCTTCAGGAGCGCGCCGCCGTCCATGAAGGGCAGCGGGTCCGCCGGGTCCATGTGGATCTGGTCTACGTCGAGGTAGCTCATGGGCCCGGCCGTGTCCATCAAGGGGGTCGAGACCGCCCGCATCGGGGCAAGCAGCGCGTCGCCGGCCTCACGCTTGCCCAGGAAGGCAAAGCGCAGGTGCACGACGAACTGGTTCCGCAGCGGCTCGGGAACGAAGTCCATGTCCGGAAGCCGCAGCAGCGAGATCGAGGGTGAGGCATCTTCGGGCAGCGTGGGCAGCCAGTGACGGAAGGCAGCCAGGACGGTGGCCGCATCCGCCCCGGGATAGATGATGCCGCCGCCGTAGAAATCATTGAACGGAAAGAGACTGAACTCGAGGGCGGTCACGATCCCGAGGTTGCCCTTACCGCCGCGCATCAGTGCAAACAGCTCGGCCTCGGCGTCGGCGTCGATCCGCCGCAATTCGCCGTCGGCCGTGACAATCTCCATGCTGCGGACATGGTCCGCCGCGAAGCCGTGCGCGCGGCCGAGCACGGGCAGCCCGCCGCCGAGCGTGTAGCCGACGACGCCGACGTCCGTGCTGGAGCCGTGCAATCCGAGGAGCCCGTGCGGCACGCTGGCCTCCAGGAGGGTGCGCCACTTCACCCCGGCGCCGACGCGCGCGGTGCGTTCATCCGGATCGATCTGCACGTCCTGCAGCCGGCGCGTGTTAATGAGCAGGCCGCCATCGATCGCAGATTCGGCGCCGTGCCCGGTGGACTGGACGGACACGGGAAGCCTGCGCTCCGCCGCCCACTTAACCGCGGCCACGACGTCCCGGGCATCTGCGGCCCCCAGAACGACTTCGGGCCGGTGCACTGTTGCGACGTTGAAGGCGAACGTCTCCGCCGCGAATTCGGGGCTGTCCGGCAACGCGACCGGGCCGCTGACAGCGCTGGACAAAGCATCGATGTCGTCGTTGACAAGCATGAGGAACTCCTGAGTCTCGCTTACCGCGAGCAGGTCGGGGGCGCGGCCGCACCCGCCCGGAATGCCCCCAGCGCACGCTCCACTCGTCGGCCGGCCCGGCTGATGGAATGCGGACAAGCCTAGGGATCTGGCCGGACGCGGCCTAGGGACCTAAGTCCCGGCGCCACGCACCCAACGAAAACGGCGGCCCCGCATCTTGCGAGAGGTCCTGGGTTCTAACGGTCGCTGGTTAAACCGCAACGCGGGGTCACTTACGGTCCATCCACGGTGGTGGGATGGGCCGTAAGTGACCCCGCGTTGCTTTGTGTTGTGCCGGCTGCTACTGCTCGGCAGCCATGCGCTCCTTCAGTCCTGCGAGTTCGGCGCGTAGCGCCTCGGGCAGCGAGCTGCCGAAGTTGGCGAACCACTCCTCGATCGAGGCCAGCTCGGTAGTCCACTCCGCGGGGTCGACACGGACGGCCTCTTCAACCTGGGCCGGGGTCATGTCCAGGCCCTTGAGGTCGATCGCGTCAGCGGTGGGGACGAACCCGATGGGGGTCTCCACGGCGTCGGCCTTGCCCTCGAGGCGTTCGATGGCCCATTTCAGGACCCGGGCGTTGTCACCGAATCCGGGCCAGGCGAATCCGCCCTCGGAATTGCGGCGGAACCAGTTGACCAGGAAGATCTTGGGCAGCCGCTCCGGGTTGGCCTTCGCGGACAGGTTGACCCAGTGGTTCAGGTAATCGCCTGCGTCGTAGCCGATGAAGGGCAGCATGGCCATCGGATCCCGGCGGACAACGCCGACGGCACCGGCTGCCGCGGCGGTGGTCTCCGAGGACAGGGTGGAGCCCATGAAGATGCCGTTGGACCAGCTGCGCGCCTCGGTGACCAGCGGGATGGTGGTCTTGCGGCGGCCGCCGAACAGGATCGCGGAAAGCTCCACGCCGTCCGGGTTGTAGTACTCCTCGGCCAGCATGTCGATCTGGTCGATCGGCGTGCAGAAGCGGGAGTTCGGGTGAGCGGCGGGCTTGTCCGAATCCGGGGTCCAGGAGTTGCCCTGCCAGTCGGTCAGGTGCGCGGGTACCTCGTCGGTCATGCCCTCCCACCACACACCGCCGTCGTCCGTCAGGGCGACGTTGGTGAAGATGCTGTGGCCCTTGGCGATGGCGCGCATCGCGTTGGGGTTGGTGCCCCAGCCGGTGCCCGGAGCCACGCCGAACAGGCCGGCCTCGGGGTTGACGGCGCGGAGCTCGCCTTCCTTGCCGAACCGCATCCAGGTGATGTCGTCACCGAGGGTTTCGACTTTCCAGCCCTCGATGGTCGGATCCAGCAGCGCGAGGTTGGTCTTGCCGCAGGCCGACGGGAAGGCGGCGGAGATGTAGTAGTTCTTCTGCTCCGGCGAGGTCAGCTTGAGGATGAGCATGTGCTCGGCCAGCCAGCCTTCATCGCGTGCCATCACCGAGGCGATGCGCAGGGCGTAGCACTTCTTGCCGAGCAGGGCGTTGCCGCCGTAGCCGGAGCCGAAGGACCAAATGGAGCGCTCCTCCGGGAAGTGGACAATCCACTTGTCCGGGTTGCAGGGCCACGGGACATCGGCCTGGCCCGGGGCCAGCGGGGCGCCCAGGGAGTGCAGGGCGGGGACAAAGAACGCGTTGGTCGCGGTGATCTTGTCCAGGACCTCGGTGCCGATGGTGGCCATGATCCGCATGGAGGCGACAACGTAGGCGCTGTCGGTGATCTCGACGCCGAACTTGGGGTCCTCGGCGTCGAGGTGGCCCATCACGAAGGGGATCACGTACATGGTGCGCCCGCGCATGGAGCCGGCGAACAGGCCGTGCAGCTTTTCCTTCATCTGCGCCGGGGCCATCCAGTTATTGGTGAAGCCTGCGTCGTGCTCGTTCTCGGAGCAGATGAAGGTCTGCTCTTCGACGCGGGCCACGTCGGCGGGGTCGGAGAAGGCCGCGAACGACTTGGGGAAGAGGTCCTCGTTGAGGCGGGTCAGGGTGCCGGCGGCAACGAGCTCGTCCGTCAGCCGGGTGTTTTCCGCTTCGGACCCGTCAACCCAGTAGATCCGGTCCGGCTGGGTCAGTTGAGCTACCTCTTCTACCCATGCCAGTAGACCGGCATGTGTGGTGGGTGCTTTTTCAAGCAACGGCAGTCGCGCCAGATCTCCCATTACGGTTCCCTTCCTCGGGTTCAGTGGTGTGTCCTAAATGCTAGGGCTCGGCAGGGGGCCCATTTCGGGCCCGGACGTGGGATGACCGGGGCCGAGCAAATCAAAAACCGCGGAAATTCAAGGAACTGGCCGGCCATCATCCCTCCTTTTTGTGACTAAGGTCACGTAGACCGGTCTAGTCAGCTAGATTACACCCGCTTCGATTTGTAACTGGGCCCGGGCTCGCGTAAAGTAATTCGAGGTTCGGGGAGAGAGAAGTTCTCCAAGAGCCGAGAATGCGCCCATAGCTCAGCTGGATAGAGCGTCTGTCTACGGAACAGAAGGTCAGGGGTTCGAATCCCTTTGGGCGCACAGATGAAGATCCGCCCCGGTTCGCCGGGGCGGATCTTTTGATTTAACCGCCCTAGGCGCCAGGGCGCCGGCCCGGCTGCTTTAGGCGCCAGGCTGGGCGCCGGCGCGGCCGCCTTAGGCGCCGGCGGCAGCTGTTGGGCCGGAGCGGCCCGGCAGCAGGTCTCAGGCCGTGGACCGGACGATGATGTTGCGGATGTCGTCGAAATGCGTGCTGAGCCGCTCGGAGGCGAGTGCCTTGTCCGCCGTTGCGACAGCCTCATAGATCCCCCGGTGCACTGCGGCCGTTGCCTGCAGGTCGACGGCGTACGGCCCGCCGAGTTCGAGGTGGATACGGCGGTAGACCTTCCAGAAGACGTCCATCAGGCTGATCAGCAGGTCGTTGTTCAGCGGCTCGAAAAGCCTGCGGTGGAACTCCGCGTCGGCCTCGATGAACGGCTCCCCCGCGTCGGCCAGCGCTTCCATGCGGTTCACGGACTCCTCCACGGCGGCCAGCTGTTCGGCGCTGATCCGGTCCATGGCGGCGCCGACCAGGCCGGATTCGAGTGCCTGCCGGACCTCCACGAGCTGCAGGGCTTCCTCGCCCTGGTGGCGCAGCGACAGCCGGGCGCGGAAGGTGAGCCCGTCGGTCAGGGCCTCGAAATTGCTCGGCGCCACGAACATGCCGAATCCGTGGCGGATCTCGATGACACCCAGCGCCTGGAGCGCCTTCAAGGACTCCCGCAGGGTGTTGCGGCCGACGCCGAGTGCCGCCGTCAGCTCGTTTTCGGTCGGCAGCGGGTCGCCGGGAACCAGGTCGCGTTCCAGGATCAGCTCCAGGATGTCCGACTGGAGCGCCCGGAGCCGGGCCTGGGCGCTGAACCTTGCCAGCGGTATGGCCGGGCCTGTTGTCATGTTGCGTGCGGCCATGGCCGCCTCCTCCCCCAAGTATGGTCCCAACAGTATCGACCGTCCCCCGTCCTGCAAAGGGTTCGGCCCGGCACATTACGCCGGAAGCCCGCATCGCCGGAGCCCGGAGCTCCCCCGGATCCGGCCGTGGCCCCGGCGTAGGCTGGTGCCATGACGGCACAGATTGAGCGGGAATTCGATGTCATTGTGATCGGCGCCGGGGCCGTGGGCGAGAATGTGGCGGACCGTGTGGTCCGCGGCGGCCTGACAGCAGTGCTCATCGAGGCGGAGCTGGTCGGCGGCGAGTGCTCGTACTGGGCCTGCATGCCTTCGAAGGCCCTCCTGCGGCCGGGCACTGCGCTGCATGGCGCGCAGACGGTCCCCGGCGCCCAGGAAGCGGTCACCCGCACCCTGGATCCGGCAGCCGTGCTGAAGCGCCGGGATTACTTCACCTCGAACTGGCAGGACGACAGCCAGGTCAAGTGGGTGGAGGACACAGGCATCGAACTGATCCGCGGCCACGGCTGGATCACCGCCCCGCGGCACGTCGAGGTGGCCGGGCTGGACGGCAACGGCTACGCACTCACGGCCCGGCACGCCGTGGTGGTCGCCACGGGCTCCGCCCCGAACCAGCCGCCGGTCGAGGGGCTTCACGACGTCGAGTACTGGACCACCAGGGAGGCGACCTCAGCCCGCGCGGTTCCCCCGCGGCTTGCAGTCCTCGGCGGCGGCGTTGCCGGCGTCGAACTCGCCCAGGCCTATGCCCGGCTTGGTTCGTCCGTGACGCTCGTGGCCCGCGGCGGGCTCCTGGGCGTTTTCCCGGAACAGGCCGCAGACCTGGTCGCTGCCGGCCTGCGCGCCGATGGTGTCGACCTCCGCCTGCACACTGGCACGCGGAGCGTGCATGAGAACGACGACGGCTCCCTTACCGTCGTGCTCGACGGCGGCCCCAAGAGCGGTCCCACGGGCGGCCCCAAGGACGGCCCGGGCGCCGGGACCGCTGACGGCACGGCCCATGGCGCCACGATCACGGCGGACAAGCTGCTCGTCTCCACCGGCCGGCACCCCGCCCTAGAGGGACTCGGCCTGGACAGCGTCGGCCTCCCGGCACCCGAGGGCGGCGGGACCCTGCGGCTCACCACCGATTCCACCGGACTAGTCCACCACGCCACCGAGAACGATGTGTCCGGCAACCCGTGGCTCTACGCAGCCGGCGACGCCGCCGGACGGGCCATGCTGACGCACCAGGGCAAATACGGTGCCCGGGCCACCGGAGACGCCATTGCCGCCCGGGCCAAGGGCGAACTCCGCGGCGAGCCGGCACCGTGGAGCCGCTATGCCCAGACGGCCTCCGAGCACGCGGTGCCGAACGTGGTGTTCACCGATCCGGAACTGGCGAACGTCGGCCGGACCGTGGCGCAGGCGGAGAAGGACGGCTTCCGGGCCTCCGCCGTGGAACTCCCCATCCAGGTGGCCGGCTCCTCGCTGCACGCAGAACACTACGAAGGGTGGGCGCAGCTGGTCATCGACGAGGACCGCAAGGTGCTGCTGGGCGCCACGTTCGCCGGCCCGGACGTCGCCGAACTCCTGCACGCAGCCACCATTGCCGTGGTGGGGGAAGTCCCGCTGGACCGGCTGTGGCACGCCGTGCCCTCCTATCCGACCATCAGCGAAGTCTGGCTCCGCCTGCTCGAAAGCTATGGCCTGTGATCCGTTGATCACAAGCGACCAACTCTATTTGAACTGACCGGTCAGTTCGGTTAGCCTTGAAGCAGACCAGACCCTGCGAAAGGCTTACATGCTCTCCGTGCAACAGCTCCGTGTGAACGGGCGCCGGAATGACCTGCTCCCACCCACGTCCCTTGAGGTACGTGCCGGGGAGCTGCTCTTGGTTGAAGGCGACGGCCAGGACCAGCGAACAGCCCTGGCCCTCACGCTCAGCGGCCGGATGAAGCCCTCCGGGGGAGTGCTCAGCTGGGACGGAAATTCCAAGATTAAGCGCCTCCGGTTGGCCAGTGCACTGGTGGACTCCCCCGGTGTCAACGAGCCCGAACAGCATCTCAGCGTGGGCGACCTCGTCACCGAGGACCTCGCGCTCATCCCCCGGCGCTATCGGGGTGCTCTGCTGAGCAAACCCTGGCTCAAGGTCAACCGCTTCGAGGACATTGCCGGCCTCTGGACCGAACAGATTCCGGCCCGGCGACGCGTCGAACTGCTCACCGCCCTTGCCCTGGCCAACCCCGGAACAGATCTGCTGGTGGTCGATTCTCCGGACAGGCACAGCGCAGATCCCGCGGACTGGCTTCCCAGGCTGGAAGATCTGGCGCACGACGGCGGCCGGCCGCTCGCCGTCGTCGTCACCGTCGCGGCACTGCCGGACGGCTGGACCGGGCCCTCCGCCGCAATCGGGAACGCCGTTGAGGCTGCCGCCGCAACGGATTCCATCGTTGACGCATCCGCGGACCACTCCCAGCCGGATGCGCAGGAGACGGAAGGCCATCCCGCGAAACACCGGAACCCTGAACCCATTCTTCTCGAAACCGAGGCCCTAAAGTGACTGTTCTGCGGCTGGCCCGCTCCGAGCTCAAGCGCATGACTGGCGGGCTCCTGCCCAAACTGACCATCCTGGCGCTGACCATGGTGCCTTTGCTGTACGGCGCGGTGTACCTCTATGCCAACTGGGATCCGTACGGGAACCTGGACCAGATCGACGCCGCCTTGGTAGTGGAGGACACCGGCGCGTCCGCCAGCAACGGGACCCGGCTCGAAGCCGGGAAAAAGGTCGCCGACAGCCTCGTGGACGGCCACGTCTTCAACTGGCAGAAAGTCACCACCGCCGCGGAAGCGGACCAGGGCGTGAGCAGCGGCAAGTACGCGTTCGCGCTCAAGATTCCCAAGGACTTCTCGGCCAACCTGGTTTCCCCGGGCAGCTTTGACGCCGCGAACCAAGCCATGCTGAATGTCACCACCAATGATGCCAACAACTACGTCCTCAGCAACATCGTGGACAAGCTGACCACTGCCGTGCATTCGACGGTTGCCAAGGAAGTGGGCGAGGAGACTGCGAACCAGCTCCTGACGGGCTTCGGCACAATCCATACTCAAATAGTCCAGGCCGCCGACGGGGCCGGAAAACTCTCCGACGGCGTTGCCAGACTCCGGGACGGGGCAGCCAGTTTGCATTCCGGAACGAGCCAGCTGAACGGCGGAGTCGCAGAACTCGCCGCCGGCCAAATTAAGCTGCGCGATGGCGCCAACCAGCTCAATTCCGGCGCCGGCCAGCTCAGCGCCGGTCTGACGCAGCTGAAGGACAGGACGGCCACACTCCCTGCCGACTCGCAGAAACTCGCGGACGGCGCCGCGCAAGTCGCGGCGGGAAACGCGGCACTGAACACGAAAGTCCAGGACGTCGTCGGGCAACTCAGCGCTGCTGACAAGGGCCTCCGGGACCGTGTGGTGCAATCCAACAGCCGTCTGATTGCCGCCGGGATCATCACCCCCGACCAGGCCGGCAAAATCCTGGCCGATTTCGATACCGCCGCAGCCTCAAGCCCGGTGGCCGATGCGAAGTCCAGAATCCAAACGGATGCAGCCCAGATCCAGCAGCTTGCCGACGGATCCGCCGCCGTAAGTTCCGGGGCGGCCAAACTTGCGGGAGCAACGCCGGCCCTGACTGATGCCATCTCAAAGGCTTCAGACGGCGCCAACCAGCTCTCAGCCGGCTCGGCCGCGCTGGCCGCGGGCGAGCAGAGCGCTGTCGACGGCACTGCCAGGCTCGCAGATGGCGCCCGGCAGCTCGACGACGGGGCGGCCCAGCTGGAGGACGGCGCCCGCACGGCCTCGGATGGCGCCGCCACCCTGGCCTCAGAGCTGGACAAGGGTGCCGGGAAGATCCCCAATCCCGATGATGCCCAGAAGAACAGCCTGTCAAAGGTGATCGCGGACCCTGTTGCCGTCAGCGACGTCTCCCAGGCCAAGGCTGCGTCGTACGGTGCCGGCCTGGCGCCATTCTTCCTGACCCTGGCCCTATGGATCGGCGTATTCATGCTGGTCCAGGCCATGCGGCCCATCACGCAACGCGCACTGGCGTCCAACGCCCCGTCATGGAAGATCGCCGTCGGCGGCTGGCTGCCATTCTTTGCCGTTTCAGTCATCCAGGCCACGCTGCTCACCCTCGTGGTGGACCTGGGCCTGGGCCTCAAGCCCGCCCACCCGGTGCTGATGTGGTTGTTCATGTTGGCGGCCGCCATGGCCTTCAGTGCCATCATCCAGGGCGTCGTGGCCCTGCTGGGAACTCCCGGAAAATTCGTGGTGCTTATCCTGCTGGTCCTGCAGCTGGTTTCCTCCGGCGGAACCTTCCCGTGGCAAACCACCCCGCAGCCGCTGCACTTTGTCCACGAGGCGCTGCCTATGGGTTATGTGGTGGCCGGCATGCGGCACCTGATCTACGGCGCGGACCTTTCCTTGATCGTGCCCACGGTGGTTGGCCTCCTTGGGTACACTGTGCTCGGGGCGGCGCTTTCCACGCTGGCCGTTCACAAGCACAAGTTCTGGACCCTGAAGTCCCTAAAACCGGAGATCGCCGTATGAGCACAGTGGGGGCCGGGGAGAAGAAACTCCGTCCCGCCCGCACGAACGCCACGAAGCAGAAACTGTTCGAGGCGTCCATGGATCTGATCGGGGAGCGCGGCGCGGCGGGCGTGACGGTGGACGAGATCGCCACGGCAGCCGGGGTGTCCAAGGGCACGGTGTATTACAACTTTGGCAGCAAGTCGGACCTGATCGCCCAGCTGCTGCGCCACGGCGTGGACATCCTCCTGGCGCGGCTGCTGAGTGTCCGCGACGGCTCCGCCGACCCCCTCGCCGCCATGGAGGAAATGATCGGCCAGGCCATGGACTTCATGGCCGAGTACCCGTCCTTCGCCCGGCTTTGGGTCAGCGAAAGCTGGCGGACCCCGAGCGAATGGCAGGACACCTTCGCCGAGCTCCGCGGGCGCCTGCTCGCGGTGATCGGCTCTGCCATCGACGGCGTCGCCGCCGTCTATCCCGTGGATTCTGCCGTTTCCCGGGGCAGCCTGGAAACGGCGATCTTCGGGGCCTGCTTCGTGGTGGGACTGGACCGCCAGACGTACAACCCGGAGCGGACCAGGGAGCAGAGTGTGGCCGCAATCATGGCCTCCATGCGCGGCTACGTCGTGAAGCAGCCGCCTGCTCAGGCATGATTATTCACATGCGTCACATGGGTACCAACGGGAAAGTCGCCATCGGAGCGTTTCTCACTGCCCTGGCACTTCTGGTCCTGACCGGAATCACCCTGCAAGAGTGGGTGCTGGTGTGGTTCGTCGGTGCGGCCGCGACGGCCTATGTGGCCTGCGTGGCGGAGGTGGTGGTCCGGCGCCGGCACAAGACTTTGGCCGCGAGCGGGGTCGGCAGCATCCTCTTCATCGCGTTCGGGGTCGCTTTCCTGCGCCAGTGGGGGCTGGCCTTCAACCCCGATCCCGACGCCCTGTCCACGCGCGTCGATTCCGAGCATCCGGATTTGTACTTCTATCTGGCCGCGGCCGCCGGAGCCGTCACCTTACTGTTGCTGTTCGCCGGCACTGTACTGCCTGGCAGGAGCCGCGGCCGGCGTTCCCCGGGCCGTGCTCCGCGACGCCGCCCGGCGCCCGGCGCGCGGGGAGCGGGGGCCAGGTCTGCGAATCCGCGGCCCTCCGCACCGCGGCCGACGTCGAGAGGAACCGCCCCGCGCCCGGCGGCTCCGCGGGCGGCTCCTCCGCGGGCCACTGCCCGGCCAGCGGCCAAGTCACCGGCTAAGACACCGATAAAGCCAGCTGCGAAGACACCGGCCAAGTCGCCTGCCCCCAAATCACCAGCCCGGGCATCGGCCCGCCGCTGAGTCCCGCGCATCACCACCCGGCGGAGAGGTTCAGCACCGGATTTTCCGCCGGAAGCCAGCCCAGGAGTTCAGCTCAGAGGTTTCGAGGCCTGTCTTCCCGTGGAGTGGCATCCGGGCCCGGGGCCGTGTCGGTCCGGGTTACGTCCTCGCGGCTGCGCTGGTCGGCGGACACTTGCTGGCCGGACGCTGGCTCGCCGGAAGACACTTGCTCGCCGGGGACGTGGCTGCCCGTTGTGGGTTCGGCGGCGGCCCTCTCGGCGCGCAAATCCCCGCGGGTCGGCATCTGCCCGCTTTCGCCGCCGCGTTCAGATGTGACTACGTCCGGGTCCACTTCGTCGGCTTTGCGCAGTTGCTCCTGCGCGCCGGAGCGGACGCTTTCGGCTTCTTCCTGGCGCTTGCGGGCTTCCTGCCGCAGCCGCTCGGCCTCGAGGTCGGCCTCCTGCGCGTCGGCCTCGGCACGGGCCGCCTTGGCGTCGCGTTCCCGCGCAGCGAATTCGTCGGCCTTGGCCTGTTCACGCATCTCGGCCGCACGGTTCCGGTCCGCGGCCACCTTGCGTTTGCGGCTGACCATGACCGCCACCGCTACGATCGCGAGCACCACGACGATGCCGACAATAATTCCTATGAGCTGCCCTGAATCCACGTTGATCACCTTTTCTCCGGGTTGCAACACATGCCCCAAAACCACTGGAAAAAACCACATGACTAAACAGCATCAGTAAACCGCAGATCGGCGCAGGTTGCTATGGATTCCGCAGCCCTCACCGGGCGGACCTGCGGCTATTTGGCGCGGGGGACCTTGAAGTAGGTCAGCTTGGCGTCCTGCCCGTCCAGTTCGGCCCAGGACTTTTCCGTTTCCAGGATGGTCAGCCCGCTGGTCGGATAGCGCGTGGCGGCGTCCATGTAGGCATCGTGGTCGGAGTCGCGCGACGCCAGATGCATCGCAAGGTCCTGCACCCCGGGCATGTGGGAAATCACCATGAGGGTGGTGACGGTGTCAGGGACGTGGTTGATGACGGCCAGCATGCGCAAGGCGGAGGCGGCGTACAGCCCATCCTCGAGCTTGGGCGTCGGCGCCTTGTCTCCGAGGGCGTGGCACACCCACGTGCAGGTCTGGCGGGTCCGCAAAGCGCTGGAGCAGAGGATGAAATCAGGAACCACGCCGTGCTTGAGCAGCCACTTTCCGGCGACTGGGGCGTCCTTGTGGCCGCGTTCTTCGAGCGGCCTTTCGTGGTCGGCAACCCCGCCGGGCCAATCGGACTTGGCGTGCCGCATGATCACCAGCCGTTTGATGTGATGCGCGCTCATGCCCCAATCCTAGTGCGGCGGCTGGCCCACGGGCGCGCATCCGACCAGCGTCCGTTCAGTCTTCAAGGACGAAGGTCACTTCCAGCACGACGTGCCAGGCAACGACGGCGCCGTCGCTGATCTCGACCTTTTGTTCCTTCACCCATGCCCCCGTGACATTGCGAAGGGTCTTATTGGCCCGGTCGACGCCCTCCTTGATGGCGGCATCGAACGAGGTCTTGGAGTTCGCGCTCAGGGTAGTAATCCGTGCAACAGACATGTCTTCCTCCCAATAGTCGGCTCAACGGTCCGAGACTACGCCGGACCCCCGAAAGGCAACAGAGTCCAACCAAAACCACCAGCATCGGCGGCAAAGGCCCGTCAGCCAGCCCACCCAAAGCGCCCGTCGGGGAATGTGGCTGCCGGCGGAAAGCCGCTGAAGCTTCCGGAAACGCGAAAGCGCCCGCTCCCTATGCAGGGGACGGGCGCTTTGCGTGAAGCTGAGGCTAGATCGAGTATTCCGGAGCGGCCCAGACAACCACTTCGGGGTGCTCGTAGAACCGGTAGCCCTGGCCGCGCACGGTGCGCACGGTGTTGGCGAGGCGGCCCAGCTTGGAACGCAGGCGGCGGATGTGGACGTCGATGGTCCGCTCATTCGGGACCTCTTCGGCGTTCCGCCACAGGCCTTCGAGGAGCTCGTCGCGGCCCACGGTGCGGGTGCCGTTCTCCACGAGGTAGTTCAGGAGCTCGAATTCCTTGAACGTGAGATTCAGGGATTCGCCGTCGAGGTGCACCTCACGGCGGGCGAGGTCGATCAGCACCCCGGACGGCCGCGGATCCTGCGGCTGCTGCAGGCGGGCGGTCTCGGTGCGCTGGCGGGCCCCCGCGGTGGGATCACCGAAGGTCGAGCGGACGACGTCGAGGGCGGAACCCGGGGCACTGGCCGGCGCGACGGCGACGGCGGCATAGCTTTCGGCACCGGCCACGAGCGACTGTGCGTAGGCCCGGATTTCCTGGGCCAGCTTGGCGATGGATGTGCCGGCTGCAGCCGCGGTTTCCTCGTCGATGCCCATGTACAGCACGAAACCACGGGCGACGTTGTCGCTGGGGGCCGGACGGACCGGGCTGCCGGCACCCGGGGCGATCACCGGGGTGGGCGCCGTGGCGGGGGCGGGAGGGACGGCACGGAGCTGGCCGTAGGAGTCAGGGTTGTAGCCCTGCGCTGCATATCCGGGGGCGGGGAAGCTGCCCGTGGATCCGGCGGGGGCGAACGCGGAGCGCCCGCCAAAGCCCTGGCGGATCCCTGAGGCCTGGCCGGCCTTGCTGGCGTTACGGACGGAGATGTGGACGTATCCGGATGCAACTGACATGGAATGCTTACCTCAATGTGAATGGCCGTCATCGCGGCTCGAATGCTTCTTTCCCCGCAATGAAATTGGGGAGGGGCGCCCGACTCTGGGCTGGGGGGCGAATACCTGGAAACCTTTAGGGGTGTAAAAGTTAGGCGTGCATTCGACAACAGCGCATCTCGGTACCAGCGGGTGTGCTGATCCAGGAAGCTGCGGCTGCAGGTGCTGTTGAGTTCTTGTTCACAATTGAAGTGTGCAACGTAACAATGTAAACGTGCAAGTAACAATGGACCCCAGGTTCCACATAGTGAGACAGATCGAGGATTTGTAGCGCAAGTCACAATTCTGCAGCGGCAATAAAATAACAAGTGTTTTACTGACCGGAAGGTCAGCAAGTGCGCTTTCTCGAATATTATTCGGTCAAGGCCGACTGCATCAGGCAAATCATTCACAGCACGGCGAGTTGGGCCAAACCGCGCCTGCCCACCGCCGCCTGCGAGGCGGTCCACGGAGTGGGCAGCCGGCATCGCCGCCGGCCAAGCACGGCGGCACTGCCTGCCAGGTACGGTGGCGATGCCGGCTGCGGCGGTTCAGTTCGACTGGCCGGTGGCCGTCGCCGCGACCACCATGACGGAGGCCGCCGTGTAGCCGGAGCCGTCCTTCGCCGCCACGATCCGCACCGTCCCGCCCGCCACGATGTCCGCGACGCTCAGCTGCGTGCCCGCGCCGCCGGCCTGCTGGCGCCGCTGTTGCAGATTACTCACCACGACGTCGCTGCCCAGCGCATAGCTGCGCGTGAAACCGTCGCTGCTCTTGACCGTCACGGAGGACGAGCTGACCTCGCTCACCGTGCCCAGCTGCTCGGCCATCGTGGTGTACGCGCTTCCTTGCAGCACCACGTATTCGGCGTGCACTGCCGCGGAAAGCCCGCTGCCCATCCCCCCGGCAGCGAAGTCGCCGGGACCGCCCTGCCCCGGCATGCCGCCGCCCGCGAAACCACCTTGCGCGGAACCGTCTTGCGCTGAACCTGGCGCGCCCGGGGCGACACCCTGGCCGCCGGGTCCGCCGGCGCCCGCCCCGCCGGCCGCACCGGTGGCTGCCGTTGCGCTTGAGGTGAGGGCATAGACGCCCGCCCCGGCGCCGACGGCCAGGACTGCGGCGGCTCCGGCGACGGCGAGCCCCCGCTTGAGGGTCCATGGCTTTGCCGCCGAGGCCGTCTTGGCGGAAGTTCCCGGCGCGCCCCAGCCTGTGGCTGCGGCGGGCACAGGTTCCTGCCGGGGCATGCCCCGGGCCGGTTCCGATGTCGGAACCGTCCAAACCGGCGGTGCGCCCCAGCCGCCGGCAGCGCCTGCTTCCGGCCGCCCGCCGTCGGAGTGTCCGGCGTCAGCGTGTCCGGTTTGGACTGTTCCGGCGTCGGTGGGTCCGGCGTCAGCATGTCCGGTTTGGACCGTTCCGGCGTCGGTGGGTCCGGCGCCGTACTTCCAGGCAGTACGGGGTGTGGTTACCGGCGCGGGCGCCGCTGGCGCGCCGGTGGTGGGCGTGGGGGCGGGTACGGGGGCTGGCTCGGGGGCTGGTCCGGAACCGGCTCCGGGATGCTGACCGCTCATGGTATTTCTCCTTTAGGGTGCGGATCGGTGTTCACCCCAGAGTGGTGAGCGATCCTGTGCCTGGGCTGTGCGGGCCGACAGCCCGGCCTGTGACGTTGGCGCCGGACGGTAAAGGGGTTTGAACATGGCCGGCGCGGCCCGTACGGTCCCGCAACGGCATCCAGCTCGCTAGGCTGGGATTCACAGGTGCCGCACAGGGTCCCCAAAGCCCCGCCTAACCGGCAGATCGGAGAGTTGTCCCCATGGCCACTTCGCACTCCATGACCAACAACCTTCCCCAGCTCACGCATCCGGACGGCTCCCCCATCCGCGCCCTCGTGGTGGATGACGAGCCCAGCCTCTCCGAGCTCATGAGCATGGGGCTGCGGATGGCCGGCTGGTCCGTGGCCGTGGCCGAGGACGGGCCCGGAGCCGTCCGGCTAGCCAAGGAGTTCCGCCCCGACGTGCTGGTGCTGGACGTGATGTTGCCCGGGTTCGACGGCGTCGAACTGCTGAACAGGATCCGCGCGTTCGCGCCGGAGGTGCCGGCGCTGTTCCTCACCGCCAAGGATGCCGTCCAGGACCGCATCACCGGACTGGCGGCCGGCGGCGATGACTATGTCACCAAGCCGTTCAGCATGGAAGAGGTGCTGCTGCGCCTGCACCGGCTGGTCCAGCGCTCCGGAGTGGCCGCCATGGACACCGCCGAACTCGTGGTGGGAGACCTCGTGCTCAACGTCGACACCCGCGAAGTCACCCGGGCCGGTGAGGAAATGCACCTGACCGCCACGCAGTTCGAGCTGCTGCGCTACCTCATGGAAAACCCGAAGCGGGTCATCAGCAAGGCCCAGATCCTGGACCGTGTCTGGGACTACGACTTCGGCGGCCAGGCGAACATCGTGGAGCTGTACATTTCCTACCTCCGCAAGAAGGTCGACGCCAACCACGCTCCGATGATCCACACGGTGCGCGGAGCCGGGTACGTCCTGAAACCGGCGGACTGATCCGTGCCCTCACTTTCCGGCATGACCCGCGTCCCCGGACGCGACTGGCGCAACCCGTCGACGTGGCATTTGCGCACCCGGCTGGTCCTGGTCGCCATGGCGCTGCTCGTGGCCATCTGCGGCGCTGTGGGCTTGTTCAGCTACGCCTCCATGGACCTCTTCCTCACCCGGCAACTCGACACCCAGCTGGACCAGGCCTCCCACCGTTCGAGCGAATTCGGCCGGCCCTCCTCGGACGATTCGGGCAGACGCCCCGACCCCCTCGAAGCCCGGGGACAGGGCGTCGGGACGCTTAACGCACGGATAGTGGACGGCGAAGTCAGCAGGGCAGGATTCCTGGCCGGGGACGGCGCGGTCAAGAACCTCTCCCCCGCCGACAACAAGGTTCTCCTGGCCCTCACCCCGAGCGGCGTGTCCGTGGACCGCAGCCTTTCGGCCGGCGCCTACCGGCTCACGGCGGCGCGAACACCGTACGGCGACGTGATTGTGACCGGACTCCCGCTGGCAGAAAAACAAAGCACCCTGGCCTCCCTGGTCTGGACCATGGTGGTGGTGTCCGCAGGCGGGCTCGTGCTGATCGGGCTCGCCGGCACGGCCCTGATCCGGCGGACCATGAAGCCGCTGGAACAGCTCTCCGAGGTTGCCACCAAGGTCTCCCGTCTCCCGCTGGACGCCGGCGAGGTGGCGCTCGGGGTCCGCGTCCCGACGTCGGCGGCCCATCCCGGAACGGAAGTGGGCAGCGTGGGCTACGCGCTGAACAAGATGCTGGACAACGTCTCCAACGCTCTCGAGGCGCGGCAGGAGAGCGAGATGAAGGTCCGGCAGTTCGTCGCCGACGCCTCGCACGAACTCCGCACCCCGCTGACGGCCATTCGCGGCTACACGGAGCTGATGCGGATGACCGAGCATTTCACCCCCGACGGCGAGAGGTCCCTCGCCCGTGTGCAAAGCCAGTCCGAGCGGATGACCACGCTCGTGGAGGACCTGCTGCTGCTGGCGCGCCTGGACGAGGGACAGCCGCTCAAAATCTCCGACGTCGACCTCACCCAGCTGGCCATCGAGACGGTCAGCGATGAGAAAGTCATGGCCCCGGACCGCATCTGGCAGCTGGAACTTCCGGACGAGCCCGTGGTGGTGCGCGGTGATGCGACCCAGCTTCACCAGGTCCTCGCCAACCTGCTGTCCAATGCGCGCAAGCACACGGAACCCGGGACCAAGGTGGTCACGGGCGTTATGCGCTCGGCTGACGGCAGTGCCGTGGTCACCGTGACAGACAATGGCAGCGGCATCGCCCCGGAATTTATCGGCCGGGTCTTCGCCCGCTTCACCCGGGCCGACGCCTCGCGCACCAATCCGGCGTCGAACCCCGCAGCCGTCCCCGCCGATTCTGCCGTCGCGACGGCGAGGGTCGGGTCCGGGGCTCCCGCACGCTCGTCCTCCGGCGCCGTTTCCGGCAGCCGCGGAGGTCACGGCACGGCGACCGCCGCGCCGACGTCCGAGGGCACCAGCGGGTTGGGCCTGTCCATTGTCCAGTCGATCGTGGAGGCCCACGGAGGAACAGTCGAGGTCACGTCCCGGCCGGGCCGCACGGAGTTCGCCGTGCGGCTGCCCGCCTCGCCGCCGCCGGCGTAACCGGAACGGCCGCCGTCGGCGCAAACGGCCCGGACGGTCGACCGGCGAGCCCGGCGCAACCCGACACCCCGGCACTGTGACTCCTGTTACCAAAATGTGACTTAAGCAGCCGGGTCCTGTAGCGTCGTTAGCGTGCGCCGCCATCGGTGCCGCATATCCGGACGGACGCCAAACTCTGCCGCTTCCCGGATTCCGCTGGACCAGGCAGAGGCGGGGGACCCAGAGTTCCCGGGCAATCTGCTTTCATGCGCCCTCGGGGTGAAGCCGACACGTGATGTTCCGTGCGGCCGGATGACCTCATCCGAACCCGACAGCTAACTCCGCCGGCGTTGAGAGGCCACCATGACTGAATTCCAGGTACAAACACGCCCTGACGGCGGTTCGCATTCCCGCTCAGTTGGCGCCGCCAAGTCGCGCCACCGCGCCGAACCGGTCAAGCAGGCATCCGCCCTGTCGCGGTTCGCCGCCGGGCTCGGTGTAACCGGCCGCCGTGCCGCCGTCGTCACCGCCGCGTGCGCGCTGCTGCTGGGTGGCGGCGCCGCGAGCCAGGCGGCAGAGCCGGGCGCCCACACGGCGAACGTTGCGAGCCAGACGGCCACGATGGCTGACCCGCTGGCCAAGCTCAACTTCGAGCGGGTCCAGGTGGCTGGGCCGACCGCTGCCACGGAAAAGAACGTGGCTCCCCAGATCTCGGAGGTTAAGGCAGCCGAAGCGCTGATCCACGCGCCCGCTGCTGCCGCACCGGCAGCCGCGGCAGCACCTGCTCCGGCCCCCGCGGCAGCCCCCGCACCTGCTCCGGCTCCCGCGGCGGCCCCCGCTCCGGCACCGGCAGCCGCTCCGGCACCGGCACCGGCAGCCGCGCCGGTCGCAGTCGACGACCCCGCCGGCGCGCAGGCCTACGCCGCGTCCCAGCTGGGAAGCTATGGCTGGGCACCCGGCCAGATGCAGTGCCTGCACAAGCTGTGGACCAAGGAATCCGACTGGAAGACCACCGCCACGAACGCCAGCAGCGGCGCCTACGGCGTGGTCCAGTCCCTGCCCGCCTCGAAGATGGCGAGCGCCGGCGCCGATTACATGACCAACTACCGGACCCAGATCAACTGGGGCCTGAACTACGTCAAGTCGCGCTACGGTTCCCCCTGCGGTGCCCTGAACTTCCACTACGCACACAACTGGTACTAAACCGGCACTAGCCGCCCCCCGCCCTGGAGGCCCCGGATCCGCATGGATCCGGGGCCTCTTTGCGTCTCCACGGCCGGACCGGCCCCGGCGGCCCGGACTTCCACAGCCCCCGCACAGCTTGACCCTAAAGCCCTCATATGGGCCGCCGGGAAAGTTGAGCCATGACATTCACAGACCAGGCCACAGGAACCCTGCCCCGCTCCACGGCGACGCCGGCCGGCCCGGCGGCCCCCGGGGCACCCTCGGGGCTTGCCCTGGCCGACGCACCCGTCCCGGGCCCGATCGCCGGGGCCCTGACCGTCCCCGGCGGCCGGCGCACGGCCATTGATACGCGCGCCAGCACGCCCCTGCTGGACGTCACCATCCCGGTCTTCAACGAGGAACGGGACCTCGAGGCCTGCCTGCGCCGGCTCCACGCGTACCTGCTCGGCGCCTTCCCGCATTCCTTCCGGATCACCGTGGCGGACAACGCCAGCACCGACGGAACGCTCAAGGCCGCGGAACGGGTAGCCCGCGAGCTGCGCGAAGTGACGGTGGTCCATATGGCAGAAAAGGGCCGCGGAAACGCACTCCGCAAGGTGTGGCTGGCCTCGCCGTCGCCGGTCCTGGCGTACATGGATGTGGATCTTTCCACTGATCTGGCGGCCCTCGGCCCGCTCCTTGCCCCGCTCATTTCCGGGCACTCCGACCTGGCGATCGGGACACGGCTGTCCCGCAACTCCCGCGTGGTCCGCGGACCCAAACGGGAATTCATCTCGCGCAGCTACAACTTCCTGCTCCAGGCCCTCATGGGCGCCCACTTCAGTGACGCGCAGTGCGGCTTCAAGGCGATCCGGGCGGACGTGGCCCGGCAACTGCTTCCCCACACGCTGGACAACGCCTGGTTCTTCGACACCGAGCTGCTGGTCCTGGCAGAAAAGTGCGGCCTGCGCGTCCACGAAGTCCCGGTGGACTGGACCGACGACCCGGATTCCAGCGTGGACATCGTCCAGACGGCCCTCGCGGACTTGCGCGGCATGGCACGGTTGAGCCGGGACCTGGTCTCGGGCCGGATCCCGGTTCCCGACCTGCGCGCGGCCCTGGCCCGCGGACCGCTGCCGGCCGCCTCGCGGGCACAGGAACAAAGCCCCGGCGGAAGCCTCTTCGGACAGCTCGTCCGCTTCGGCAGCATCGGGGTGGCCTCCACCCTGGCCTACCTGGCGATTTTCCTGCTCTGCCGCGGGTTCATGGACCCGCAGCTGGCAAACTTCCTCGCCTTACTCACCACTGCCGTGGCCAACACTGCGGCCAACCGGCGCTTCACGTTCGGCATCCAGGGCGGCAGCCAGGCGGCTCGCCACCATTTTGAGGGGCTGCTGGTCTTCGGCATCGGGCTGGCCCTGACCTCGGGCGCACTCGCCCTCGTTCACGCCGCGTCGGGAGCGGCCCCGGACCGCTGGCTTGAACTGCTCACGGTTACCGCCGCCAACCTGGCCGCCACGGCCGTGAAGTTCCTGCTCTTCCGGTTGGTGGTTTTCCGCCACAGGCCCGCCGCTGCCGTTCCGGCGCCCGGCGCCCCCGATCCTTCCCTCCCCCGCACAGAAAAGGCCAAGTAAATGACGGCAACCATCAGTCCCAC
The DNA here is from genome assembly GCF_056400005.1 of Arthrobacter sp. 01L42. Taxonomy (NCBI): domain Bacteria; kingdom Bacillati; phylum Actinomycetota; class Actinomycetes; order Micrococcales; family Micrococcaceae; genus Arthrobacter; species Arthrobacter sp. 01L42. Next base: position 88,444 of record NZ_JBFTSL010000013.1, read on the forward strand.
CGCCGGAGCCCAGGGCGGTTCCCCGGCCGGCAGGCTGCCGGCCGCCGAGGAACAGCCACACCAGGTTCCCGGAGACGGCGGGACGGCGCCCCATCTGCCCGCGTCCCCGGCGCCGGCCGCCCAAGGCCGCCGGGACCGGCTGCTGTTCGGACCGCAGCCCCGCTGGGTGCGGCCCGCGGCAGCGCTGCTCCTGGTGGTCTCCGCGGCGTTGTACCTGTGGAATCTGGAGGCCACCGGCTACGCCAACTCCTTCTATGCCGCGGCGATCCAGGCCGGGACCAAGGACTGGACCGCGCTGCTCTTCGGCTCCCTCGACGCCGGCAATGCCATCACGGTGGACAAGCCCCCGGCCGCACTCTGGATTCCCGCCCTCGCGGGACGGATCTTTGGTTTCTCGGCCCTGAGCATGCTCATTCCCCAGGCGCTCATGGGAGTGGCCGCCGTCGGGCTTCTCTACCTGACCATCAAGCGGGTGTCCGGGCCGGCCGCGGGCCTGCTCGCCGGCGGCGCCCTGGCGCTGACCCCGGTGGCCGCCCTCATGTTCCGGTTCAACAACCCGGACGCGATGCTCACCCTGTGCCTGGTGCTGGCGGCCTACCTCACCACCCGCGCCATCGAGAAGGCCGGCTGGAAGTGGCTCGCCGCGGCCGGCGCGGTCATCGGCCTGGCGTTCCTGAGCAAGATGCTGCAGGGCTTCCTGATCGTTCCCGGGCTGGCCCTGGCCTACCTGTGGGCGGCGCCCACCACCCTCGGCCGCCGGCTCCTGCACCTGCTGGCCGCCGCCGCCGGGATCGCCGTCGTGGCCGGCAGCTACGTTGTGCTGTTCCAGCTGACGCCGGCCTCGGTCCGGCCGTACATGGCGGGGTCTGAGACCAACAGCTTCCTGGAACTGACGTTCGGCTACAACGGCCTGGGCCGGATCACCGGGTCAGGCGGGGGCATGCCCGGCGGAGGAAACCTGGGAGGCAACGCCGGCGGCCCGGGAGGCAACGGAAACGTCGGCTTCGGCGGCGCGGCCGGGATTACCCGGATGTTCGGGACCAGCTTCGGCGGCGAGGTGTCCTGGCTGCTGCCGGCGGCCCTGATCCTGCTGGCCGCCGGGCTGTGGTTCACCCGGCGCGAGGCCAGGACCTCAAAAACCCGTGCGGCGCTCCTGCTGTGGGGCGGCTGGCTGGTCATCACTGCGGGGATCTTCAGCTTCATGAGCGGCACCGTACATCCGTACTACGCCGTGGCGCTGGCCCCCGCCATCGCGGCGCTGGCCGGCATCGGTTCCCTGGAACTGTGGCGGGGCCGGGCCTACTGGCCCGCCCGGGTTGTCCTGGCCGTGACGGTGCTGGCCACCTCAGTCTGGTCCGCCGTGCTCTTGGGCCGCGACCCGTCCTGGCTTCCCGGGCTCCGGGTGATCGTGGTGGTCCTGGGCGTCCTCGCCGCCGCGGCCCTGCTCCTGCGGGCGGACGGCATGGCGGCTCTCCCGGCGCGGTTCCGCAAGGCCGCCACGGCCGGCGTCGTGATTCTCTGCCTTCTTGCCGGCGGGCTCGGAAGCACCGCGTGGACACTGGCGACCGTCGCCCAGCCGCATTCCGGTTCGATCCCCACGTCGGGCCCCACCGCGTCCGCGATGGGCGGCGGCTTCGGGGCGGCAGGCAGGACCGGCAGTGACGGCGCCGGCACTGACGGCGCGGGCAGTGCCGGCATGGGCGGCGGCCCCGGCGGGGAAACGTCCTCGGCGGAGTTTACCGCGCTGCTGAAATCCTCCGGCGCCAAGTGGTCCGCGATTGTCTCCGGCGCCACCCAGGCTGCGAGCCTGGAACTCGCCACCGGCACCAGCGTGATCGCGCTCGGCGGCTGGAACGGCGGCGACCCCTACCCGACGCTCGCACAGTTCCAGGCGATGGTGGACCGCGGCGAGATCGGCTACTTCATTTCCGGCGGCATGGGCGGCATGGGCGGAGGCCGCGGAGGCAACTCCGAGGTCGCCACCTGGGTCGCTGCCAACTACCAGGCCCAGACCGTGGGCAACGCCACCGTCTACAAACTGGGAGCGTAGACCGCCATGACTGACACCCTGAGCCCCCGCCCCGACACGGCGCCGGGGCGGCCGCGGCCGCAAGCCCGGGACCGCCGCCGGCGACTGGAGCCCCCGGCTGCCGGCGGCACGCGCGCCGTCCCTGGCGCCCCGGCCCTGCGGATGCGGCTGGAACTGGCGGGGCTGCTGCTGGCCACGGTCGTGCTGTACCTGTGGAACCTGGGCGCCTCCGGCTGGGCAAACGCGTTCTACTCCGCGGCGGCCCAGGCCGGGTCGGAGGATTGGGCGGCCTGGTTCTTTGGCTCCTCCGACGCCGCCAACGCCATCACCGTGGACAAGCCGCCGGCGTCGCTGTGGGTGATGGGCCTGTCGGTGCGGATCTTCGGGCTGAGCTCCTGGAGCGTCCTGGTGCCGCAGGCGCTCATGGGGGTCGGCACGGTCTGGCTGGTCTATCTGGCCGTCCGCCGGGCCGCGGCCCCCGCCACGGCCGACGCCGGCCTGGCCCACCGCGCGGGGCTCCTCGCCGGTGCGGCCATGGCCCTGACACCGGTGGCCGTGCTGATGTTCCGGTTCAACAACCCCGACGCCCTGCTGGTGTTATTGATGACCGCGGCCGCCTACGCCGTCTTGCGCTCCATCCAGGACGCGCGCGTGCGCTGGCTGCTGTTCGCCGGGGTGCTGCTGGGCTTCGGGTTCCTCACCAAGCAGCTGCAGGTCCTGCTGGTTGTCCCCGGTTTCGCCGTGGCCTACCTGCTCGCGGCGCCGGCAGCGGCAGGCAGGCGCATTCTTCACCTGCTCGGCGCGGGCGCGGCGATGGCCGTCGCCGCCGGGTGGTGGCTGGCCGCGGTCGAACTCATTCCCACGGCGGACCGCCCGTACATCGGCGGCTCGCAGAACAACTCCATCCTGGAACTGACCCTGGGCTACAACGGCCTGGGTCGGCTGAACGGCGATGAAACCGGGAGTGTGGGCGGCAGCAACGGCTGGGGTACCCCCGGGCTGTTCCGGCTCTTCAACAGCGAGTTCGGCGGCCAGATCGCCTGGCTGCTGCCCTCGGCGCTGCTGCTCGGAGCGGGGTTGCTCTGGCTGGGCCGCCGCGCGCCGCGCACCGACCCGGTACGGGCCTCGGTGATCATCTGGGGCTCCTGGGTTGCCGTTACCGGGCTGACGTTCAGCTTCATGGCCGGGATCATCCACCCGTACTACATGGTGGCGCTGGCGCCGGGGATCGCCGGGCTCGCCGGGCTCGGCGGCGTCCTGCTCTGGCAGCGGCGGAACCAGCCCGTGGCCGCCGCCGTCCTCGCGGTGGCGATCGTAGCGGCCGGCGCCATGGCCGCCGAACTTTTGGTCCGCACCGCGGCGTACATGCCGTGGCTGCGCTGGGTGACGCTGCTGGGCGCGCTCGCCGCCGCCGGCCTGGTGCTGGCCGCCGCGGCCCCGGGCGCCAAGGGGGCCGCAGCGGTGAAGGGGACGGGGATGATGGCGTCCAAGACGGTGGCGCGAACGACGGCGGCGCTCGCCGTCGCCGCGGCCTTCGCCGGTCCGCTGGCCTACTCGCTGTCCACCGCGGCCACGGCCCACAGCGGCTCGATTGTCAGCGCCGGGCCGTCCGTGTCCGGACGGGGCGGGGCCGGGATACCGCCGGCCCTCGGCGGCGCGGCAGGAGGCGGCTTCGGCGGTGCCACGACGGCCAACGGCACAGGCACAGGCACAGGCCGCGGACCAGGGGCGGGCGGAATGGGCGGCCTGCTCGGGGCCAGCACGCCGTCGGCGGCGCTCGTGGCCGCGCTGCAGACAGATGCCGGGCCCTACACGTGGGCCGCCGCCGTCGTCGGATCCAACAACGCCGCCGGCTACCAACTGGCGACGCAGCTCCCGGTGATGGCCGTGGGCGGGTTCAACGGCACGGACCCCGCACCGACCCTGGCGCAGTTCCAGCAATACGTGGCCGACGGCAGGATCCACTACTTCATTGCCGGGCGCCTGATGCAGGGCGAAAGCGGAGCCAACGACGCCGCGCAGATTGCCGCCTGGGTGCAGGACAACTTCACCGCCCGGACCGTGGGCGGGACCAGCGTGTACCTGCTGGCCGGGTAGGCGGGCGCCGCCGTCAGGTCCGGGCCGGGCAGCGGCGGGCTAGAAGGTGGGGGCTAGAAAGTGAAGGACAGGGTGCGCAGGCCGGCGCCGGTGACGTGTGTGGTCACGGCCACCCCGGAGTAGTCGGGAATGTGCAGCACACCGTCCGGCAGTTCGCCGGCATTGGGCCCCACGGCCACGGTCCGGACGCCGGCGGCGATGCCCGCGGCAATGCCTGCCGGGGCATCCTCGAACACCACCGCATCGGCCGGGGCGACACCCAGCAGGGAGGCCGCCCGGAGGTATCCCTCAGGGTGGGGCTTGCCCCGCATGACGTCCTCCGATGTGACCGAGACGGCCGGGACGCCGATCCCCGCGGCTGCCATCCGGACCCCGGCCAGGTCCCGTGACGCGCTCGTCACCAGCGCCACGGCATCCGGCGGCAGGCTCGCCAGCAGCTCCGGCGCGCCGGGAACCGGAACAATGCCCCGGGTCTCGGCCAGCTCCATCCGGCCGAGCTCGGCCGCGAGGGCCTGGATGTCGGAACCGGCCGGAGCAAACCTGCGGACGGTGTCCATGGCCTGGACGCCATGGGAGGAGCGCAGGATCTCGCCGATGTCCAGGCCGTAGCGGGCCGCAAACGTGGTCCACACCTGCTCCACGATGCTGGTGGAATCCACCAGCGTGCCGTCCATATCGAACAGGACGGCGCGGGCGGTCAGGGTGGTGGTGCCGGAACGGGATGCAGAGCTCATGCCTCCATCCTGCCGCATGGCCCCGGGTCAGCCTGCCGCGCGGAGCCTGCCGGGATCAGCCGTTGGGCCGGTGGGGGATGTACTGCACTGCCCACTTGTTGCCGTCAGGGTCGGCGAAGTGGACAAAGTGCCCCCAGTCCTGGACGTCGACGTCGCTGACGTCCACTCCGTTGTCCTTGAGCTGCTTGTGCGCGGCCTGGATGTCGCTGACCACAAGCTGCAGGCTCGGTGCGGTACCGGGCGGGGCGTCGTTGAGGCCCTCACCGATGGCAATCGAGCAGCCGGAGCCCGGAGGCGTCAACTGGACAAACCGGAGGCCCTCCATGGGCCGTTCGTCGTAGTCGGCGTCGAAGCCCACCTTATTGACGTAGAAATCCTTGGCCCGGTCCACATCGGACACCGGCACAAACACGAGTTCAAGTTTCCAATCCATGGCGCACAGGCTAGCGCGGTCCGCGGCGACGCGGAAGGGATCCTCCGTGTTGCGCCTCGGCGGCGCCGCTCCTAGCCGGCGATGCCGTACAGGCGGTCTCCGGCGTCGCCCAGGCCGGGCACGATGTAGGACTTCTCGTTGAGCTTCTCGTCGATCGAGGCCAGCACGATCGTGACGTTGGCCTCTGAAAGCTCTTCCTCCAGCTTGGCCAGGCCCTCCGGGGCGGCAAGCAGGCAGATGCAGGTGACGTCGGAGGCGCCGCGCTTGAAGAGGAACTTGATGGCCTCGCGCAGGGTCCCGCCGGTGGCCAGCATGGGATCGAGGACGAAGATCTGCCGGTCCGTGAGGTCCTCGGGGAGGCGCTCGGCGTAGGTGATGATGTCCAGGGTCTCTTCGTCCCGGGCCATGCCCAGGAAGCCGACCTCGGCCGTGGGGACCAGCTTGGTCATGCCCTCGAGCATGCCCAGCCCCGCCCGGAGGATCGGGACCACCAGCGGGGTCGGCTTGGTGAACGCGGTGCCGACGGTGGTGCTGACGGGGGTCTCGATGGTCACCGGTTCGGTGCGGACGTCACGCGTGGCTTCGTACGCGAGGAGCGTGACAAGCTCCTCGGTGAGCTGGCGGAAGACCGGGGACGGGGTGTTCTTGTCCCGCAGAACGGTGAGCTTATGGGCGACCAGCGGGTGGTCCACAACGAGAGTGCGCATGGGTCAAAACTATCACCCGGATGCTGAGGACCGTCCCGCGGGGCCGGAGGTATCGGCGTCGTTCGTCCCTGCCTGTGCAGTGCCGACGGCACTGCCTTTGGTGGCGCCTTCATGCAGGTGGGCGGGATGCTCAAAAGTCGGCGCGTCGCCGGCGTGTTCGCGGTGCCGGAGCACGTGGAAGAGCCGGTGGGCCAGGATCACGATCCCCACCCACGCCAGACCAATGACCCACCCGACGATCACATCCGTCATCCAGTGATGGCCCAGGTAGACCCTGCTCAGGCCCATCGCGACGATGAAGATCACACCAGCGGCGATCAGGGCGATCCGGGCGCCGGTCCGCTTGATGTGCAGGCAGGCCAGGTACACCACGAGCGCGATCACCACCGTGGTGTTCAGCGTGTGGCCGCTCGGGAACGACGGCGAGTTCTCGTAGGGCGGCACGGCGTCGGCATGGTCCGGGCGGGTCCGGCCGATCAGTTTCTTGCCCAGGGACGTGGCCGTCACGGAGACCGCGGCTGCGCCGCCGATCAGGATCAGCGGCCGCCACGACCGGGAGGTGTAGATGAGCACTGCCGTGAGGATGCTGGCCAGGATGGGCATCCCGATGCCGCCGCCGATGTTGGTGAATCCCGTGATGAACGCGTCGAGGCCGGGGTTGCGAAGCTGCTCCATGAACGCCAGCGCCGGCTTGTCCAGGTTCGCCAGGCCCGCGTCGTCCACCACGTTGTCGTAGACCTCGGCACTCGTCAGGGCCAGGATCACCACCACCACGCCGCCGATCAGCATGGTGATCCACAGCGCCGCGTAGGGCACCACCCATTTGCCCCAGCGCTCCGTCAGCCAGTTCTCTGTTCTGGTGGTCACGGCCGTCTCCCGAATATTTGACTATTTGAACCCGTGGACTGCGCAGCCGGGCTGCACAGCATGCTTAGGATCGAAACTATCATTGACCCATGACTGCCCCTGAGCCCCGCCATGCCCAGTGGATGGGCCTTGCCCTGGTTGAGGCCCGGAATGCCCTGGCCACCGCAGACGTGCCGATCGGCGCCGTCGTGATCGGGCCGGACGGTTCGGTGCTGGGCACCGGGCGAAACGAACGCGAGGCCCTCGGAGACCCGACGGCCCACGCCGAGATGGTCGCCATCCGGGAGGCCGCCGCGCGGTTGCGGTCGCACCGGGCCCTGGAGGGCAAGGGCGACGACGGCTGGCGGCTGGAGGACTGCACGCTGGTGGTGACGCTGGAACCCTGCGCGATGTGCGCTGGAGCGATCGTCCTCGCCAGGATTCCGCGGGTGGTGTTCGGTGCCTGGGACGAGAAGGCCGGCGCCGCTGGTTCCGTGTTCGACATCCTCCGCGAGCGCCGGCTCAACCACTGGGTGGAAGTGGTTGCAGGCGTCCGTGAGCAGGAGTGCGCAGCGCTGCTGCGGGACTTCTTCGCCGGGCACCGCGCCTGATCCGTTCCGGCTAGCCTGCGCCGCCGGCAGATGACGCGCCAGCCGGTGACGCTGAGGCTGCCGCGGAAGCCGCGAGCCCATCGATCCGCTTCTGCCGGGAGGCCGGAGAGTCCAGGCTGAAGGCCCGGAAATCACCGAGGTCCTCGCGGATCCAGGCTTCCACCTCGGCGATCCGCTGCGTCACCGCGGGCGTGGGGCCGTGGAACAGCCAGGGCACGATCCGTTCCTGGGCCGGATCGTACTGCCAGAGTCCGATGATCAGGCCGCGGTCCAGGATCGGGTGGTCCGGGAGATCCGCCTGCAGCGCGAGCGACCCCAGTGCCGGCTTGTGCAGGTCCTCCTCGGCCAGCAGGTCCGCCGCGTTGCGGCGCAGCAGGAACAGGGAATCCGTTCCTGCCAGCAGCTGGATCTGTTCCCCCGCCGGCTCCTCGAAGGCGGCGAGGCTGCCGAGGTCCTCGGGCAGCATCCACAGCGGGTCCCCGCCGCCGGCGGCATGTGACCCGGCCATTACTGTGGACAAGGCGGTGGGCACCTCGACGGCGCCGACGGCGGCGAGGGCCGCCTTGCTTTGCGCCACGGTGAACCCCGTAAACCATTGCGACTGTTTGAAGGTGGCCCCGCCGGTCCAGCCCAGGTAGCGGCGGATCAGCTCAGTGCGCGCATCCTCGTCGTCAAGATCGCTGGGCGGCAGGCCCCACGGCTGGTAGGCGTAGCGCTGCTGGTCCAGGCGCCCGTTCGCCGGGACCCTGCGGATCCGGCCGTCGGACTGCAGGATCCCGAGTGCGGTAGGCAACGTGGTGGTGGCGCCCTTTTTCTTGCCTTCCTCGCCAAGGTTGCGCACTGAATCGCCGAGCTCGTCCTTGAGCTGCCGCGGATCCATGGGCCCCTCCGCCTCGGCGAGGGTGTGCAGCACCTGCTCTTCCAGCAGCGTGATCTCGCCGCGATCCACGCCGAGCCGGCCGACCACCTTGAACGCGGACTCGGCCGCGTCCCGGCCCAGCTGAAGCGCCCAGGCGAAGTCTTCCCGGCCCAGGACGTAGGTGCAGCCGCGGGCGACCGGGAGTTCCAGGATCCGGTGGGCGAGGACGTCGGTGTCCACTTGTTCGCGGCGGATGCCGGCGCGGGCGAAGAGCGTGAGGTAGGGGTTGGCGCCGCCCACGGACCGGGCCCAGCCTGCCCGGGCGAGAACCTGCTCCGCCGTGCAGCCGGCCAGCGAGCCGTCCAGGCCCTGCCGGTGCCAGGACCATGCCCGGAGCCGCTCCGGGGTCAGGCTCTGCGGCTCCGGCAGGTTGACGGGCTTTTCTACCGACGGCGATTGCGTGGCGACAGGGTGGGTGCTCATGGGCTCATTCTCCAACAGCTTCTCTGTCAGCGGTATCAAGAAGCCGTATCAACCCGCGCCGTCTGGTTTCTGGGTGCCTCTGTTTCACCGAGTTCCGCGGTTTCCGCGGTTTCGGTGGGTTCCGTCGGTTCCGTGGGTTCCGTCGGTTCCGTCGACAGGAAGCCCAGAACGGTCCGGGCGGTGGCGTCCCAGCCGGGCAACCGGCCCCGGGCAGCCGCTGCCGCCTCCCGCCAGCGGTCCCTGAGACCGGGGTCGTCCAGCCAGCGGCGGAGCAGGTCCGCCAGCGGAGCGGGGTCCGTTCCGAGCCCGACGGCGGCGCCCGGCAACCCGGGCACCGGAGTCCCGGGCGGAGTGTCCGGCGTCGGAGTGCCGGCCGCCGGCGGCCCGGGCAGGGTGCCGGCGGCGAGCGCCTCGACGGCTCCGGTGCCCTGGCGCACCACCACGGGAATGCCGCGGGCCAGCGATTCGGTGACCACCAGGCCGTAGGTTTCGGCCCGGGAAATCAGCAGGCTGAGATCGGCCGCATCCCATTTAGCATCCAGTGCCGGGCCACGGAGCTCGCCCGGGATGCGGATCCTCCCGGCCAGGCCCAGGCGTTCCACGGACTTCCGGAGCTGCGCGGCGTAGGCCGGATCGGCGGTGTCCGAGCCGATGAGGGACGCCGTCCAGGGCACATCCGTGAGCCGGGCCAGCGCGTCCAGCAGGAGCGACTGGTCCTTGTTCGGCAGCAGGGCCGCCACGGCGATGAGGTGCGGCGCGCCGGTTGACAGGCTGCCGGACGCGAGCGGCGCGGGGGCGGTCCCGGGCAGGGCCACCCGGAGGCCGTCGAGGCCGTGGCGGGCGCGGATGCCCGCCGCGGCCGAACCGCTCGTGCAGATGACGCCGGCAGCGGCCCGCAGGGCCCTGCGTTCGCGCTCCGCGTGGTCCGGCTGGGGCATGTGCAGCAGGATCCAGACCCGGACCCCGGCCGCAGCAGCCGCTTCCAGCTCGTCGGGCGCACCGCAGGCGAGGAGGCTGTCGACCACCGTCACCGTGCCCCAGGTTGCGGCGCCGGCAGTTGCAGGGCCGCCGCCCCCGGCCGGGCCGCCGTCGGGCCCGGCGTGGAGCAGCGTGGCCAGGCGCCGCCGGTCCCCCGCGCTGCCTCCCGGCCAGTCGCCGTCGAGCGGGCAGGTTTCCACCGCGGCACCGAGGGCCGCCAGTTCGGCGGCGAGCGCCGCGTTGTAGACGTTGCCACCGGAGTTGTGCCGGACGTTGCCGGGCACCACAAGACGGATACGAGGGTTGGCCGGCGGCATCTGCGGCGCCTAGCGGGCGTCGAAGTCCAGCGAGTAGCTGGCCCAGGCATCGGGGGTCTCGCGCAGGGTGACGTCCAGCCCGGCGAGGTCGCGCCCGTCGTTGCCGACACGGATCTGGGCGGCGACGGCGTCGGCGATGTACCGGGCGAGGGCTTCGGTGGTGCTCAGCTTGCCGAAGAAGTCCGGGTGCTCGTCGAGGTTCTTGTAGTTCAGCTCGTCCAGGATCTCGTCCACCGCGTCCCCTGCGGCGCCGATGTCCAGCACAATCGCGTCGTCATTGAGCTCACGACGGCGGAAGGTCACCTCCGTGACGAACGTGGCCCCGTGCAGGCCCTGGGCCGGGCCGAAGACCTCGCGCGGAAGGCTGTGGGCGATCATGAAATTGCGGCGGACGGTCAGACTAAACACGGGCTACCTCGTGGCTTCGGTGGGCTGGGCGGCGGATTTGAACTCAGTGGGCTGGGCGGCGGATTGAGCGTCCCAGGACGGGTATTCGATGACGTGGCACAGGGCGTCCAGGTTGCCGTCGGCGAGGCGCTGGACGACGCCGGGGAGCTCTGCGAACGTCGAGGAGCCGGTCAGGAAGGCATCGAAGACCGGATCCTGCAGCAGGGACACGGCGAGTGCGAGACGCTCGGCGTTGGTGCGGCGGTGCCGGCGGGCGCGGGCCACCATCCCCACCTGGCTGGCGCGGATGGACAGACGGCGGGCGTGGAAGTCCTCCCCCAGTGGGAGGGAGATTTTCCGGTCGGCGTACCAGGACATTTCGATGATGTCGCCGTCGTCGCCCACCAGCTGCAGGCTCCGTTGCAGTCCTTCCTGCGAGGCCGAGCAGTGGATCACGATGTCGCAGTCCGGGAGGGCGTCGTCGGGGTGGCTGAAGTCGACGCCGAGTGCGTCCGCGAACGCTCTTTTGGCGGGGTCGACGTCGATCAGTTGCAGCCGCGCGAGCGGAAACCCGGCCAGGAGCTTGGCCACCATGCCGCCGACCAGTCCGGCCCCAATCACGGCAACCCTGTCGCCCAGGCGGGGTCCGGCCTCCCAGAGGCCGTTGATCGCGGTTTCCACGGTGCCGGTGAGCACCGCGCGGCGGGCCGGGACGCCGTCGGGAATGATGGTGAGGGCTTCGACCGGGACGATGAAGCGGTCCTGGTGCGGATAGAGGCAGAAGACGGTCTTCCCGGCCCAGCCCTCCGGTCCGTCCTCGACCACGCCCACGGTGAGGTAGCCGAACTTCACCGGGTAGGGGAAGGAACCCTCCTGGTTGGGGGCGGCCATTGCGTTTGCGACGCACTCCGGGACGCTCGCGTGGTGGACTACCAGTTCGGTGCCCTTGCTGATGCCCGAATACAGGGTCCGGACCAGTGCCTCGCCGGGTCCGGGGGCGGGCAGGTCCTCGCTGCGGAGCTCGCCTTGTTCCGGGCCGACGGTCCAATAGGCGGTGGCCGTGGCGTGCTGTTCAGAAGTCGTCATTGTGCTTACGAATCTAGTGCCCGGGCTGTTCGCGGGGAAGGGTGACGGGTTCCGGCGAGTCGGCGGGCAGGGGCCGTTGGGGCTCGTTTTGTGGATGGGCGCCTTGCTCCGGTACCCTAGTCAGGTTGGTGACGTGTCCGAGCGGCCGAAGGTGCAACACTCGAAATGTTGTTTGGTGTAAAAGCCAACGTGGGTTCAAATCCCACCGTCACCGCGAAATAGCGGGGCCCCTGCTTCCCTTTGTTTACAAGGGAAGCAGGGGCCTTTACTTTGCCTGGATTTAGGGGTTGCCCACACTAACCAGTGAGACGACGTGATCCAGCGAGTCCGACACTGAGTCCAGGTCGCCGTCAAACAGGTCTGCGTGAACGCCAACGTGATGGGGGCCGGGGTCGCTTCGACTCCGGCCCTCGTTCTTGCTTGAACACGGCCCGGCCGTCTCGGCACAGCGCACGGCGTCGCCTACCATCGGGAGCATGACGATCAGGGTGGACGACGAAGGCAACCTCTACACAATGAACGATTGCTACAGCTGCGACAACGAGGGACCTCATTACTCGTCCTTCGTCGTAAACGGGAGCCCCGTCTTCCAGTGCGCGCGGTGCATGGGCCCGGTCAGCGACACTTCGCCGGCCCCATCGACCTGGCTGCCGGGAGCCAAGGGGTAGGGGCGTCACAATCCCTACAGCTGGCCAAGGAAACGCGAGTTGCCGGCCGTGATGTATCTCCCCCGGGAAGACAGGGGGGTCGAGCGCACGAAAGGCGTCACGTTGGCTGAATCAGCGCGGCAAGCCCCGCGGTAACGCGGCAGTGACAGAACATTTGTGAACGGTGAGGGCAACCGCAAGTTGGGGCCCTCTGGGCGCAGCAACGCCGGGGCAACGCGCAGTTTGCGATCGAAGCACTCACCGAGGCGGCTGAGTCTCCGGTCAACCAGGCCTAGACCGACATTGAGACCCACAATCCGACGCATGCGCCCGGGTGAGGAGACCGGCGGGACCAGCCGCCGGAGGCATTGGCGAGGATGCCATCACCTGCTAGGCTCCCCAGAATCCCCACACGACCGCATGCCAGTCGCAATCCCTCAGGAGGTTCGCGATGCCGGACACCACCTGCCACATGTCGATCTCGCTGGACGGCTTCGTCGCCGGGCCGGACCAGAGCCGCGAGAACCCCCTGGGCAAGCGGGGGCAGGAGCTGCACCGCTGGCACATCGGCGACCCGCGGGCCAACGACGCCGACAAGGTCGCGAACGAGTGGCTCATGCGCCCACGGGGCGCGTATGTGATGGGTCGGAACATGTTCGGCCCGATCCGCGGGGACTGGGATGAAGAATGGACCGGGTGGTGGGGAGCCGAACCGCCGTACCACGCGCCGGTGTTCGTGCTGACCCATCACGGACATGACCCGATCCAGATGGACGGCGGAACGACCTTCCACTTCGTCACCGAGGGCTTCGACGCGGCCTACTCCGCAGCCCGCCAGGCCGCCGGGAATAAGGGCGTGGACATCGCCGGCGGGGCCTCCACCGTCCGGCAGGCGCTGATCGCCGGCGTGATCGACGAGCTTACCCTCGACATCGCACCGGTCCTGCTCGGTTCGGGCGAGCGCATCTTCGACGGGGTTGAATCCTTCGGCTTCGAGCCCGCCGAGGTGCTCCACTCACCGCTGGCCACCCACGTCCGTTACCGCCGCGCCAGTTAAGTCCGTAGGCGCTGCGGGTCTCACAACCAGAGAGGTACGCCGTGGGGAGCGGGACGAGATTGAGCAGGGGCCGCAAAATATGGCTCGGTGTGCTGGCAGTAACGGTTGCCTCTGTCACTGCTTTCTTCCTCTGGTCATCGTGGAAGAGCGATCAGATTGTCGCTGAGCTCAAGTCGATTGCCGACCGCCTCCAGCCAGAGCCGGGCTGGGAACCCTTGAGAACACAGCAGCCGGTGGGCAGTGCGCTGTGCATCCCGCTTGATGGGCCTTGCTCCCAGTACGCATACCGTTGGGACACTCACCGGAAGTACCGGGAGGGTGACCTGGAGCGGTACGTTCAGCAGGTGGGTTTGACGCCACAGGAGTACAAGCCATGCGTACGGGAACAGAGGATCAATGCGGGCGGACTGGACTGCCGGGGTGTTGGCGTCATTGACGGCTGGAACGTACGCATCACGATCAGTGACTACGGTCGGGACGACGACACCAACATTGTGCAGGTCGTGGTCAACAAGTACGGCTACTGATCCTTGTTTTGTGTTCGCGGTTGCCGCAGACCGGAGGCGGACACCCCGTTGCCGGGGTGCCCGCCAGTTTCAGTGCGATCTTGGTGCTAGTGCTCCGCTTCTGCGGCAGCCTTCTTGGCGTCTTTCTCGGCGTCCTTCTCGGCGCGCAGAGCCTCCGCGTCGTGCTGTTCCTCGGCTTTTTCCTGATGGATGACCGCTGCGAAGAGCTTCTCCATCTCCTTGGCCACGCCGGCGGCCGAGGCCGGGTTCTGGCCGGTCACCAGCCGGTCGTCAACCACGACCTTCTCCTCAAAGACATCAGCGGAGACGTGGGTGGCGCCCTGTTCCTCAAGTCGGTCGGCCAAGAAGAACGGGATGACCTTGTCCTTCCCGGCGGCAACCTCCTCGTCGTTGGTGAAGGCGGCCACCTTCCGGCCCTCGACGAGGCGAAGCCCGTTCTTCAATTCCACGTTCAGCAGGCCGGCCGGTCCATGGCAGACCGCGCCCACCAAGCCGCCGGCGTTGTAGACGCTGGCCACCAGATTCTGCAAGCCTTCGCTGTCCGGGAAGTCCCACATGGTGCCGTGGCCGCCCACGAGGTAGACGGCGTCGTACTGGTCGGGGTCAACGACGTCGACGCGGGCAGTGTTGTAGAGTCCGGCGCGCGTGGTCTCGTCCTCCGTGAAGGCGACCTGGATGGGATCTTCTGAGTCCACCTCGTCGCGCGGAGGCTGGCCGCCCTGGATGGACGCGAAGTCGACGAAATGCCCGGAATCCTTGAAGACCTTCCAGGGATGTGCAGCCTCCGCCACGTTGTAGCCGGTCTTCTCTCCGGTATCGCCGATCTCGGAAACGCTGGTCAGTACCATGAGGATTTTCTTCATGAAGTGCTCCTTTCGTCCAACTTCCACCCTACGCCCAGCCCAATTCGGGCCCTCCCCGCTGTCTTTTGCCTGCCGGCAGGCTTGCCTGGCACTTGACCATTGAGGCAGCGCCCGAGAGCCTTGGGGCATGACAGCTCAATACCACTTGGGCCTCGCAGCCGCTGCAGGGTTGGCGCTGCTGTGCGGGTGCGCGATGCAGGGGGATCCGGCGAGTGGGACCCCGGCCAACCCAACAACTATGGCCGCCTCAGGCTCGCCGTACAGTCTCTACACACACTGCGGCATCCATGAAGCGCTCGTGCAGGGCACCTATTTCGTCGCGGACGAGGCGCTGGACGACGGCCACGGCAACCCGCCTGAAGGCTGGAAAAACCCCTACCAGCCCGGCGCCATCACCGTGACCGGCCCAAAGGCCATCTTCCGCGATGAAGCCGGCCACACGGTGACATTCCATGCCCGCCTTGGCGCCACAGCTTTCCTCAACACCTGCTCCTAGAACGCAGGCAGCGGCACCCGAAGCCAAAACCGCCTAGTCGTCGCAGTTCTGCAGGACCCAGTTCTGAGCGCGCCAGATGACGTTGTAGAGGTTTTAGGGTGCGTCGAGCGCTGCCAGCCGTTCACAGCTCCCCGTCGAGGTGCTCCATCTCCAGGCACGCGTCCTCGTAGGAAACGTCGCCGTTCCGGAATGCCTGCTCAAGTTCCTTGGCCCTGCGCCGTGAATGGGCCGTGCTCAGTGTTCCCGTGAGGCCAGCCTCCAGATAGTCGAACCTGGAGTGCGTGGGCTGCTGGTCGCGGGCGTGGTCGCTTGCGGGGACGTGCCGGCGGATTGTCGCGTGGAACCAGGCGCCGGGGTGCATTAGGCGATGCGCATAGGCTCTGGGGTCGACTAGGTACATGCTTCCATGGTTCAACTCCCTGCTGAGAAGACCATGAGTTTCCTCTGAGTGATCGGGGCAAACGACTTTCCGGGGCCATCACCGCCAACCAGGAGGCCCCGCGTCCCTCGTGCTGGCAGGAAGCGGGCCCCGGCCTCCCGCCTACCTCCGGACGATCACGACGTCCAGGGTCCGGGGGCCGTGGACGCCTTCGACGCGTTCGAGTTCGATGTCGCTGGTGGCGCTGGGGCCGCTGATCCAGGTCTGCGGGCGGGTGCCGTCGAGCCGGCGGAGGGCCTCCGGCAGGATGGCGGTAATGTCCCCGGCCCGGACGATGCAGATGTGCCGGTCCGGGACGAGGCTGATGACCCGGCGCCCCTGGTCCGGTGCGGCATCGAGGATGATGGTGCCGGTTTCGGCGACGGCGACGGCGCTGCCGGTGACGACGGCGTCAATCCCGTCGAGCTCCTCGACGCTGAGCCGCTGCCCGGGGGCGTCCGTGACGCGGCGGCCGGAGCCGCCGTCGTGAGCGTCCGCCTCCGAGAACAGCGCCTGGTCCAGACCGTGTGGCACAGCGTAGCGGCCGGTGCCCTCGAGGAGCGCGGCGAGCCGCTGCGGCACCGCGGCGGCTTCCTCGATGAAGACATTCGCCTTGTAGTCGAGGAGCCGGTCCGTCAGCAGCTCGATGAGCTCTTCTCCGCCCAGCCCGGAGGAGCGCCGGTAGTCGCGGGGCACCTCCGGTACTGCCGGGGCGTCCCGGAGGGCCGACCGGATCCGGTCGAGTATTTCTGCGCGCGCGCTCACGGGTTCTCCTCTGTTCCGGCTGGTCCTGGGCCGGCGGTCTCCGTGCCGGGGGCACCGGGTCCGGCGGCCCGGTGTTCCTTGTCCCACCACTGCCGGAAGGACTGTGCGGGCGGTGCAGGGATGTCCCGGCTCTGGGTCCAGCCGGCGGCGATGCCGGGCAGTTTGGTGATTTTCCGGTCCGGGCCGGCGGCTATCCGTCCCAGCGGGAGCGCCTTCTCCACGAGGCCGAGATTCTTTCCGGAGGACAGCGCCCAGGAGGCCGCCTTCATGCCCAGGTCCATCTGGCTCGGCAGCCGCTCCCTCCCACGCTTCCCGCGCTTGCCGCGTTTGCTGTCCACGTCCTCGCCGCGCAGGTGCACCAGGATGTCCGGGATGTTGATCTTCACCGGGCAGGCGTCGTAGCAGGCGCCGCACAGGGACGAGGCGTAGGGCAGGGAGTTGTTCTCCTCGGCCGTGATCCCGGTCAGCAGCGGCGACAGGATCGCGCCGATCGGGCCCGGGTAGGTGGATCCGTAGGCGTGCCCGCCGGTGCGTTCGTAGACGGGGCACACGTTCATGCAGGCGCTGCAACGGATGCAGTGCAGCGCGGAGCGGCCCATTTCGTCGGCCAGGGCGGCGCTGCGTCCGTTATCCAGCAGGACCAGGTGGACGTTCTGCGGGCCGTCATCGGGCGTGACGCCGGTCCACAGCGAGGTGTAGGGGTTCATCCGCTCGCCGGTGGAGGACCGCGGGAGCAACTGCATGAACACTTCGAGGTCCTCCCAGCCCGGCAGCAGTTTTTCGACGCCCATGACGGTGATGAGCGTTTCCGGCAGCGTCAGGCACATGCGCCCGTTGCCTTCGGATTCGACGACGGCGAGGGTCCCGGAGTCTGCGAGGGCGAAGTTCGCGCCGGACACGGCCACCTTGGCGCTGAGGAACTTGCGCCGCAGGTGTGCCCGGGCGGCCGCGGCGAGGCGGGCCGGCTCGTTGGTGAGCTCCGGATCCACCCCCTCCATTTCGCGCAGGAAGATGTCCCGGACCTGGCTGCGGTTCTTGTGGATGGCCGGGACCAGGATGTGGCTGGGCTTGTCGTGGTCCAGTTGGACGATGAGCTCGGCGAGGTCGGTCTCGTAAGCCGCGATGCCCCGTTCTTCGAGGTATTCGTTGAGGCCGATTTCCTGCGTGGCCATGGACTTGACCTTGACCACCTCGGTGGCGCCCTGGTCCCGGATGAGGGCGGCGACAATGCTGTTGGCTTCGCCGGCGTCGCGGGCCCAGTGGATGGTCCCGCCTCGGGCGGTGAAGTTCGCCTCGAACTCTTCGAGCAGTTCCGGCAGCCGGGCCATGACGGATTCCTTGATCGCCCGGCCCGCCTCGCGCAGCTCCTCCCAGTCGGGGAGTTCGGACACGACGGCCAGCCGCTTGTCCCGGATGGTCCGGGTGGCGTGGCCGAGGTTGGCCCGCAGCTGGGGGTTGCCGAGTTCGCGGCGGGCGGCTTTCGGGAAGGGCTCGTGTTCGTGCAGGTTGCCGATGCCGAAGACCGGCAGGGACGGCATCCCCAGGAATGTGCCGCTCATCGTGCGGTCCTTCCGGTGGTGAGGCGGACGTCGCCGGAGACGGCGGCGGGATTCTCGAGGGTGCTGGCCAGGATCTCGGCGAAGTGCATCGTGGTGACGCCGCTGCCCTGCCGGGACAGTCCGCCGCCGATGTGCATCAGGCAGGACGCGTCGCCGCCGGCGCAAAGTTCGGCGCCCGTGCCGCAGATGTTGGCGGTCTTGTCCGCCAGCATCGCCGAGGAGACGTCCGCGTTCTTCATCGAGAAGGTGCCGCCGAAGCCGCAGCACTGGTCGGCTTCGGGCAGTTCGGCCAGTTCGATGCCGCCGACCGAGCGCAACAGGTCCAGTTGGCGGTCGCCGAGCCGGAGCAGGCGCATGCCGTGGCAGCTGGGGTGGTAGGTGATCCGGTGCGGGAAGTACGAGCCCAGCTGCGCCGCTGCGTCGGTGACGCCCAGGACATCCACCAGGAGCTGGGAGAGCTCGTAGGTTTTGGCTCCGACGGCGGCGGCCCGGGCTTCCAGCCCGGCGTCCCCGCAGCGGCGGGCGACCATGGAGTGCTGGTGCTTCACGGAGGCGACGCAGGAGCCGGACGGTGCGACGGCGACGTCGTACTCCTCTTCTTCGAAAGCCTTCACATGGTTGGCGACGACGGGCAGCGCCTCCTTGAGGTAGCCGCTGTTGACGTGCATCTGCCCGCAGCAGGCCTGCCCGGCGGGAAAGATGACCTCGTGGCCGAGGCGTTCCAGGACGGACACCGTGGCGCGGGCCGTGGCCGGGTACATGGCGTCCACGATGCACGTGGCGAAAAGCGCGATCCTCACTGGGCACCTCCGGCGCTCTGGTGTGCCGCCACGGGTGAGGGCACGTACTCCGCCGAGTGCTGGGAGGCACGCACCACGGCGCGCAGCTCGCCCAGCCCGCCGCTGAGCACGCCGGCGGCGCGGGCCTGGACCAGGACGTTGCCCAGGGCCGTGGCCTCGACGGGTCCGGCGATCACGGTTTTTCCGGTGGCGTCGGCGGTGAGCTGGCACAGGAGCCCGTTCTGGGATCCGCCGCCCACAATGTGCACGACGCCGGCCCGGACGTCCGCGAGCCGTTCGGCGTCGGCGATGGTCCGGGCGTAGCCGGCGGCAAGGCTGTCCAGGATGCACCGCACGATGTGCGCGGGATGCTCCGGCAAGACAGCACCGGTGTTCCGGACCGCGCCCCGGATCCGTTCGGGCATGTTGTCCGGAGCGATGAAACAGGGGTCGTCGGCGTTGATGACCGGGCCGCCGGGCGGAAGAGTCGCGGCCGCGTCGAGCAGTTCCTCGAGCCCGGGCCGGTAGCCTTCGGCGGCCCAGGTGCGCTGGCATTCGCTGAGCAGCCAGAGGCCGCCGACGTTGCGCAGGTAGCGGATGGTGCCGTCCACGCCGCGTTCGTTGGTGAAGTTCGCGGTCCGGCTGGCCTCGGTCAGGACCGGGTGGGACAGTTCGACGCCGACCAGAGACCACGTGCCGGAGGAGACGTAGGCGAAATTGTCGTTAACACCTCCGGCGTCCGCCGGTACGGCGGCGACGGCCGAGGCGGTGTCGTGCGAGCCGACGGCCACCACGGCCGTGGTTTCGGGAAGTCCCAGGCGTCCCGCGATGTCCTTGGTGAGGGTGCCGACGGTCTCGCCGGGCTGGATCAGCGGCGGGAACAGGTTCGTGGGGAGGTCCAGCGCGGTGAGGAACTCCGTGGCCCACTCCCCCGCGACGGCGTCGAAGAGCCCGGTGGTGGAGGCGTTGGTGGCCTCGGTGCGGCGCTGGCCGGTGAGCAGGAACCCGATGAGGTCCGGGATGAGCAGCGCCTGCAGCCCCTCCAGCGCCGGCTCCGTGGCGAGCTGGTAGATCGTGTTGAACGGCAGGAACTGCAGCCCGGTGGTGGCGTAGAGCCGGGCCGGATCGAGTTTTTCGTGGACCCGGGAGATGGCGGCACGGGACCGGTCGTCGCGGTAGCTGAACGGCGCCGCGACCAGTTCACCGGCGTCGTTGACCAGCCCGTAGTCCACTGCCCAGGTGTCGATCCCGATGCTGGCGATGCTCTCGCCGCGGGCCGCGGCCGCCGTGGCGGCGGCCGCGAGCCCGGCGAGGACCTCGGCGAACAGCGCGTCGAAGTCCCAGCGGAGGCCGCCGTCGAGCTCCTTGACCCCGTTGGGGAACCGGTGCACGGTCTCCAGCTCGGCCCTCGCCCCACCGGGGCTGCCCGCGACCCGGCCCAGGATGACCCGGCCCGAGGACGCACCGATGTCGATTGCGGCAAAAGCACTGCCGGCAATGACATCCCCGGTGAACAGGCCGCCGCCGGGTGCGGTAGCAGGAAGGCTCATCGCAGGAAGGCCGCGGCCACGCCGGCGTCCACGGGGATGTGGAGCCCCGTGGTGTGGGAGAGCTCGCTGCCGGTGAGCACGGCGGCGGCGTTGGCCACGTTTTCGGGCAGCACTTCGCGCTTGAGCAGGGTGCGCTGGGCGTAGTACTTGCCCAGTTCCTCTTCCTGCACGCCGTAGACGGCGGCGCGCTTGGCGCCCCAGCCGCCGGCGAAGATCCCGGAGCCTCGGACCACGCCGTCGGGGTTGATGCCGTTGACCCGGATCCCGTACTCGCCCAGTTCCGCGGCGAGGAGCCTGACCTGGTGGGCCTGGTCTGCCTTGGTGGCGGAGTAGGCGATGTTGTTCGGGCCGGCGAACACGGAGTTCTTGGAGGAGATGTAGATGATGTCCCCGCCCATCTCCTGGCCGATCATCACCTGCGCGGTCGCCTTGGCCACCAGGAACGAGCCCTTGGCCATGACGTTGTGCTGGAGGTCCCAGTCCTTTTCCGTGGTTTCCAGCAGCGGCTTAGAGATGGAGAGCCCCGCGTTGTTGACCACCAGGTCCAGTCCGCCGAAGGCCAGGACGGCTTCCTGGATGGCGGCGGCGATCTGGGCTTCGTCGGTGACGTCGGCCTGGACCCCGATGGCGACGTCGGCGCCGCCGAGTTCCGCGGCCACGGCCCGGGCGTTGTCCAGGTTCAGGTCAGCGATGACCACGCACGCGCCGTCGGCGGCGAAGCGGGTGGCGATCGCCTTGCCGATGCCCGACGCCGCCCCGGTCACCAGTGCGATCCGGCCAACATGGGATTTCGGCTTGGGCATCCGGGCCAGTTTGGCTTCCTCCAGGGCCCAGTATTCGATCCGGAACTTCTCGGCTTCCTCGATCGGGGCATAGGTGGAGACGGCTTCGGCGCCGCGCATGACGTTGATGGCGTTGAGGTAGAACTCCCCCGCCACCCGGGCGGTCTGCTTGTTCGCGCCGAAGGAGAACATGCCCACGCCGGGCACCAGCACAATCGCCGGGTCCGCGCCGCGCAGGGCGGGGCTGTCCGGGGTCGCGTGCCGGTCGTAATACCCCTGGTAGTCCTCGCGGTAGGCGGCGTGGAGTTCCTTCAGCCGGGCCACAGAGTCTTC
Source organism: Arthrobacter sp. 01L42 (assembly GCF_056400005.1). NCBI lineage: Bacteria > Bacillati > Actinomycetota > Actinomycetes > Micrococcales > Micrococcaceae > Arthrobacter > Arthrobacter sp. 01L42. The sequence goes on from NZ_JBFTSL010000013.1 coordinate 109,787, forward strand.
AACCGGGGCGTCGGCGGGCAGGTCCAGGACCAGCGGCTTGACCTTGGTGCGCAGGAAGTGGTCCGGGCAGGACGTGCCCAGGGCCCCGAGCCGCGGGTGTTCGGCGGCTTCGAGGAACGCCAGGACGGCGGGGTCGTCGCTGAAGTGCCCCAGCTGCGGCTTGTCCGTCGAGGCGAGTCCGCGGATCACGGGGGCCAGGGCGGCGGCCTTCGCGCGGCGCTCGGTTTCCGGGAGGGCGGCGTAGCCGGGCAGCTTGGGACCGAACGGTTCGTTCTTGCCGTGGTCCTTGATGTACTGCTCGGCCTGCTCAATGATCCACAGCGAGTTGGCTTCGGCTTCCTCGCTGGTGGCGCCCCAGGCGGTGATGCCGTGGCCGCCCAGGATGGTTCCGACGGCCTGCGGGTTGGCGTCCTTGATCGCGGCGATGTCCAGGCCGAGCTGGAAGCCGGGGCGCCGCCACGGCACCCACGCCACTTTCTCGCCGAAGATCTCCTTGGTCAGGGCCTCGCCGTCGGCGGCCGTGGCGATGGCGATCCCGGAGTCCGGGTGCAGGTGGTCCACGTGGGCGGCGTCGACCAGGCCGTGCATGGCGGTGTCGATCGAGGGGGCGGCGCCGCCCTTGCCGTGCAGGCAGTAATCGAACGCGGCCACCACGTCGTCTTCACGCTCGACGCCGGGGTAAACGTTCTTGAGCGCCTGCAGCCGGTCCAGCCGCAGCACGGCAAGGCCCTCGGCCTTCAGCGTGCCCAGATCCCCGCCGGAGCCCTTGACCCACAGGAGCTCGACGTCCTCGCCGGTCACGGGGTCCTTTTCGGTGCCCTTGGCGGAGGTGTTGCCGCCGGCGAAGTTGGTGTTCCGCTTGTCCGCGCCGAGGCGGTTCGAACGGGAGATCAGTTCTTCGACAGTCTTGTTCTCAGTCATAACTCTTAAGCGCCCCATCCGGCCTGGTGGCCGCCGACGCGGTCCTCGTTGATCTTCTTCTGGTAACCGCTGGCCTTGAAGGCGGCCATCGGGTCCGCGGGCAGGCCGCGGGATTCACGCCACTGCGCCAGCGCGGGGCGGACATCGGTGTAAAAGGCATCGTTGAAGATGCCGTTGGCGGCCAGGACGTCGCCGCTGCGCTGGGCCTCGGCCAGCGCATCGGTGTCGATCAGCAGGGCGCGGGCGGTCATTTCCTGGACATTGAGCACGGACCGGATCTGGCCAGGGATCTTTTCCTCCAGGTTGTGGCACTGGTCCAGCATGAGGGCGACGGCTGAGTTCTCTCCTGGGGACTTACCGAACCCGCCGCCGCGGATGACCTCGTGCATGATGCGGAAGAGCTGGAAGGGATCCGCCGCACCGACGATCAGGTCATCGTCAGCGTAGAAGCGGGAGTTGAAGTCGAAGGAGCCGAGCTTGCCCAGGCGCAGCAGCTGCATGACGATGAACTCGATGTTGGTGCCGGGGGCGTGGTGGCCGGTGTCGAGGCAGACAAAGGCTTTCTCGCCCAGGGCCAGGGTCTGGGCGTAGGAAGTACCCCAGTCCGGAACGTCGGTGTGGTAGAAAGCCGGCTCGAAGAACTTGTACTCCAGCACCAGGCGCTGCTCGTCGCCCAGGGCCGCGTAGATTTCCTGCAGCGACTCGGCCAGGCGGTCCTGCCGGCCGCGCATGTCGTCCTGGCCCGGGTAGTTGGTGCCGTCCGCGAGCCAGATCTTCAGATCCCGCGAGCCCGTGGCGTTCATGATCTCCAGGCACTCGAGGTGGTGGTCGATCGCGCGGCGGCGCACCGCAGGGTTCGAGGAGGTCAGGGAACCAAACTTGTACTCGTCGTCCTGGAAGGTGTTGGAGTTGATGGTGCCGAGTCCCACGCCGAGCTCCGCCGCGAACTCCTTCAGGGCCGCGTAATCATCCACCTTGTCCCAGGGGATGTGCAGCGCCACGGTGGGCGCGAGTCCGGTGAGTTCGTGGACCTTCGCGGCGTCGGCCAGCTTCTCGTGGACCGTGCGCGGGGTGCCGGGAGTGCCGAACACCTTGAAGCGGGTGCCGGAGTTGCCGTAGGCCCAGGACGGGACCTCGATGGCGAGTTCCCCGAGGCGGCCCAGGGCCGTTTCTGTGGTGTTCATGGTTGTTCCTTCTGCGGTTGGTGGTTGTCCCCGGCGGCGTTTGCTGCGGACAACTGGTCCTCGAGATTGAAGATTTCGGTGAGCTGGAGGAAGCCTTGGTCCGGCGCTCCGGCGAGGTCGTCGAAGAAGCCGGCCATGTCGGCCTGCCAGCGGGCGTTGACGTCAGTGGCTGCCATCCGGGCCTGGGCTTCGGTCAGGCTGTCCGTTTCGAAGTAGCCGATAAGTAGCCCGTCGGGCCGGAGGAAGAGTGAGTAGTTGTTCCAGCCCGAGGCCTTCAGGGCCCGGAGCATCTCCGGCCAGACGGCGGCGTGCCGGCGGGTGTATTCCCCGATCAGCGCGGGCTTGACCTGGAGCTGGAAGCAGACGCGTTGCGTGCTCATGAGAGCACCACGTGGCGGTGTTCGATGCCCAGCAGGGATGCGGCGGCCTTGATGTCGGCGGCGCGGTGGCCGACGCACAGGGCCCAGTGGTGGCCGATTCCGGTCTGGCTCCAGACGTCCACCCAGAGCCCGGGGTCCCCGCCGAAGTCCACCCGGGAGGTCGTGTTGCCGATCTGCAGGAGCGGGCCGGGAACCACCTCGCCCTCGGAGGTGACGAACACGTAGCTTCCGTCCGGGTCCTGGCCGAGGCCGAAGGTGGTGACGGGGCCGTGGCGAACATCGAATTCGACCGAGACGCCCCAGCCGCGTTTGCCGTGGTAGATGCCGAGTCCGCGCAGGAGCGGGTCCTGGGCGGACACGGCCAGGTGGGCCGGGCCGTCGTGTCCCATTTCGACCACGTTGTCGAGGAAGTTCAGGGCCTGGATCTCGGTAAATGATCCCCCGGCGCCGATCGCCTGGGCCGCCAGCATGGCGATGGAGGTCCGCAGCTCGAACTCGCCGGCCATCGGGATGCCCCGGGCCGTCAGGATGGAGGAGCCCAGGATCATCCCGGCGCCGAGCCGTTCATGCTGTTCGCCGGCCAGTCCGCGGTGATAGTAGGCCACGGAGTCCAGGTCAAAGTCCTCCACCAGGCGGTCCAGGCCGACGGACACCTTGGCGCCCCACGCGAAGTCGTCGTCGTTGACGGAGTCATCCACAACGAAAAGTTCGCGGGCGAGCCCGAGCCGTTCGGTCACCTCCGCCTCCGTGACGGCGTTGACCCGTTCGCGGAGGTCATCGAATTCCAGCACCTCCACGTGGGAGCCGAAGGTGGTGGACACGGTGGTGAGGTCGGTGGCGACATCCAGCATGCCCGGATAGAGGTGGCCCATGAGCCCGTGCCGGGCATTGCGGAGCCGGGCGCGGACGCCGGCGGCGTGGACCCACGCGGTGATCCGCTCCCAGGCGGACTCCTGCTTAAGGTGCCCCGAGACTGAGCGGAAGTCGATCCCGGCCCGGCGGAAGACGTTGGCGACCTCCGGCACCGGGCACTGGCCGCAGTAGGCCAGCCACTTGCCGGTGTCAAAGTTGGCGTGGTCCATCGCTTCGGTTGGCTGCAGGTCGATCACCAGGACGGGGGTCTTCGCGCGCTGGGCGATGGGCAGGACCATGGAGGATGTCAGGTACGTGGTGAGGAAGATGACGATGAGGTCGCAGTCGGCGACGCGGAGCTTTTCGCCGGCCGCGGCGGCCTCCTGCGCGTCGGAGATGAAGCCGGTGTCGACGACGTCGGCGTCGAGCTCCTGGAAGCGGCCGGTGACGTACCGGACGGACTCCCGCAGCTGCGGCAGCAGCTCCGGGAACTGGGGCCAGTAGGCGCCGAGACCGCCGGAGACCAGCCCGATGCGGGTGGGGCGGCGCCGGTGCGGTTGCAGCAGCCGGTCTGCCGGTTGTTTCTGGTTCATGTGGGGGCCTTCCGGCATGAAAAGGGGGATCTGGGGCTCCGGAACGTGGTTTCCGGGCACGGCTGTGGAGTTGACGCCGTGGGCCCGGTGCTGCGGCACCGGTGAAGTGGAACGGAGTGAAGTGGTGAGGTGCCGGGCGGGCTGTCGGCGGCCCGCCCGGCCGCTCGGGATGGGTCAGGAACGGATCAGAAGTTGTACTTGTCGATGTTCTCGGCGTTGAAGACCGTCGGCGGGCCGACGATCACCAGGCCGCCCTTTTCGACCTTGCGTTCGCCCAGTTCGCCGGCGGTGAAGGTATCCCCTTCGGCGCCGGTGATCTTGCCGTCCTTGAGGGCCTTGCCGGCGAACGCCGCCACGTAGCCGAGCTGTGCCGGATCCCAGAGGGCGAACTCCTTGACGGTGCCGTCCTTCACGAAGGGCCGCATTTCATTCGGCAGTCCGAGCCCGGTCAGGGCAACCTTGCCCTTGTAGGCGGACGTTGAGAGGTACCGGGCGGTGGCGGCGATGCCCACTGTTGTGGGCGAGATGATGCCCTTCAGGTTCGGGTGGGCCTGCATGAGGCCCTGGGCTTCCTGGAAGGACTTGGTGTCGTTGTCATCGCCGTAGACCTTGGCCACAAGCTTGATGTCCTTGTACGCGGGGTTGGAGGCGAGCTCCTCCTCCATGTACTTGATCCACTCGTTCTGGTTGGTGGCGTTGGCGGTGGCGGACAGGATGGCGATCTCGCCGCTGCCGCCGATCTGCTCGGAAATCAGCTTGGTCTGGATCAAGGCAACGTCCTTGGCGACGACCTGGCTGATGAAGATGTCGCGGCAGTCGGGATTGGTATCCGAGTCGAACGCGACGATCTTGGCGCCGGCGGAACGGGCTTCGCCGAGGGCGGTGCAGACGGCGTCGGGGTCATTGGCGGCAATCGCGATGACGTTCGTGCCGGCCTGAGTCTCGGCGTTGATGAACGAAACCTGGCTGGAGGCGGAGGCTTCCAGCGGTCCGACGACCTGCGAGGAGGCGAATCCTGCCTCAGTGGCGCCCTTCTTGCCGCCGCCCAGAACAACGTCCGTGTACGGGTTGTTCAGCTGCTTGGGGATGAAGGTGATCTTCTGGTCCCCGCCCCCTGCCGAGGGGCTGCTGGTGTCGGTCGAGGATGCAGAGCCGCTGTTGCAGGCTGTCAGCGCCAGTGCGGCCACGGCGGTGATGGCCACCATGCTTCCCAGTCGGCCGGTCCGGCCCTTGTTCTTGCGGTTCAACATCATTGTTCTTCCCTTTTCCTTCGTGCGGTCGGTACAGCCGGTCCCAGGCGGGCGCGGTTTGTTGTGGTGTGCAGATTTCAGGTGGCCTTGCGGGTGAAACTTCGGCGGACGCGGCGGGTGTGCCGCCATTGCCTGATGGCGGAGCCGATGCTCGGCGCCACCACTGAGAGGATCAGCAGCAGTCCGGTCACCGTGATGAGGACGACGTCGGACACCCGGGCCAGGCGGAGGGCGTAGTTGAGCGTGCCGATCAGCAGGACGCCGGCGATGACGCCGGGGATGGAGCCCTTGCCGCCGAAGATCGACACGCCGCCGAGCAGGACGGCGGCGATGACGGCCAGTTCCAGGCCGGAGGCGTTGTCGCTGCGGGCGCTTGTGTAGCGCAGCGTCCAGTAGATGCCGGCGAGAGCCGAAACGGCGCCGGACCCGACGTAGAGCCAGAACTTGCTGCGGGCGACGTTGATCCCGACGAAGCTGGCGGCTTCCTTGCTGTAGCCCATCGCATAGAGGCCGCGTCCGAACGGTGTGAAGTGCAGCAGCACGCCGAAGAAGACCATCACCACCACGACGCCGATCATCACCGTGGGGATGCCGGTACCGCCGATTTTGGAGGTGAAGAAGGCGGTCAGCGCCTTGGGGAAGTTGGCCACGGCGTTGTCGCCGATGATGACCAGGGCCAGGCCGCGGAACAACGCCAGGGTGCCGATGGTGACCGCCAGGGAGGGCAGTCCGAGGACCGCGATCAGGAAGCCGTTGAACATGCCGGCGGCAATTCCTGCCAGCAGGCTGATTGCCAGGGCCAGCCAGATGTCCGTCCCGCCGGCCCAGAGGACGCCCATCAGGGCGCTGTTCAGGCCGGCGGTGCTGGCCACGGACAGGTCGATTTCGCCCGTGATGATGATCAGCGTCATCGGCATGGCAATCAGCAGGACCGGGATCACGTCCAGGAGCAGGAAGCCGGTGGTGACCGGCGAGGCGAAGCGCGGGATGGCGATGGCGGCGTAGATCAGGAAAGCAATCAGGGCGTAGATGGTGACCGCGTCACGGCCCATCAGGATCCGCGCGGCCCCGGTCCGGCCCTTCGGTTCGCTGGCCAGCGGCTTGGTGTTGTCAGCCACGGGAGCCGGCGCCGTGCTGGTGGTGGACGTGGTTTCAGACATTGCGAGCCTCGCTAATCCGCAGTTTCTTGGCTGTGCGCAGGCTGGCCACGCGGTCGATGATGATGGCGGTGAGGATCAGCACGCCGACGATCGCCTGCTGCCAGAACTTGTCCACCCGCAGGGCGGTCAGGGAGCTGGTTATGGTGGTCAGGAGGACGGCGCCGAGCGCGGCCCCGGTCACCGATCCGCTGCCGCCGAAGATGGCCACACCACCGACGACGGCGGCCGCCACTACGGTCAGTTCCATCCCGGTGCCGGTGGTGGCGCCGACGGAGTTGAAGCGGCTGGCGTAAAGCACACCGGCCAGGCCGGCGAGCGCGCCGTTGGCCAGGAACGCGAGGAACACGCGCTTGGAGACCTTGATGCCGAAGGCGGTGGCCGCGTCCGGGTCCGAGCCGATGGCGTAAAGGTCACGGCCCGGGCGGGTGCCGGACATGTAGATGGCGACGGCGATTACGACGACGATGGCCAGCAGCGTGATGACGGGGAACCCCAGAAAGGTGTTCACCGAGAGGGCGCCAAACTCCTCCGGACGGTCGCCGGCGAAGTACTGCTTGCCGCCGGCCCAGGCGTTGTTCAGGCCGCGGTACACGTAGAGCGTCCCGAGGGTGATGACCAGGGCGGGTACTTTGGCGAGGGTGACCAGTGCGCCGTTGACGGCGCCCAGCAGCGCCCCGAAGGCCATGCCGATCACAAAGACTGCGATGATCGGCACGTCGGGCATGGCCGAGAAAAGGGAGCCGGTGCCGAAGGCGACCAGCCCCAGCATGGAGCCGACGGAAAGGTCGATGTTCCTGGTGATGATCAGCAGGGTTTGCCCCACCGCCAGAATCATGATGATCGTGGCGTTGAGCAGCAGGTCCTTCACGCCCTGCGCGGTGAGGAACAGCGGGTTGATCAGGTAGGTGACGAGTACCAGCAGTGCCAGCGCGATCAGCACGGGGAGTTCGCGCATCCGCAGCAGCGAGGCGACGGCGCCCCGGGCTCCGGCGTCGGGTGCCGGCGTCGTTGCGTTCTTGTGGTCCAGAGCTGAGCTCACAGGGTTCCTCCTGCGGAAGACGTGGCGGCGTGCATGACCGATTCGGGGTTCGCATCGGCACGGTCGAGTTCGGCGGTGATCCGGCCTTCGCGCATGACCAGGACGCGGTCCGCCATGCCGAGGACCTCGGGCAGTTCCGAGGAGATCATCAGGATCGCGATCCCGCGCCCGGCGAGGTCCGATATGAGCCGGTGGACCTCGCTCTTGGTGCCGACGTCGATGCCGCGGGTGGGTTCGTCGATGATCAGCAGCCGCGGGTCCGTGGCCAGCCACTTGGCGAGCACCACCTTTTGCTGGTTGCCGCCGGAGAGCGTGGAGACGGCGTACTCCTGCGAGCCGGTCTTGACCTGGAGCCGTTTGCTCCATTCCTGGGCCGCGCGCCGCTCCGCGCCCCCGTTGATCAGGCCCGCCGTCGTGTACTTGTTGCGCAGCGTGAGCGTGACGTTCCGGGCCACGGACAGGTCCATCACGAGGCCCTGCTTGCGGCGGTCCTCCGGCACGAAGCCCATGCCGGCGGTGATGGCCACCTGGGGATTCCTCGGCCTGAGCTTGCGTCCGTCGAAGGTGATATCGCCGGCGTCGTAGGGGTCGATGCCGAATACGGCACGGGCCACCTCGGTGCGGCCGGCGCCGACGAGGCCGGCCAAGGCAACGATTTCCCCGGCGCGGACCTCGAAGCTGATATCGCGGAACACCCCGGCGCGGCTGAGGCCGTCCACTTTCAGGACCACGTCGCCGATCTCGGCGGGGGTCTTGGGGAACAGGGCGCCAATGTCGCGGCCCACCATCTCGCGAACGACCTGCTCGACGGTGACGTCGGCCGTGCGGTGGGTGGAGATGTACCGGCCGTCCCGCATCACGGTGATGCGGTCGCACAGGTCAAAGACTTCGTCGAAACGGTGCGAAATGAAGAGGATGCCGGTCCCGCGGTCCCGGAGGCTCCGGGCCACGGCGAACAGCCGTTCCACCTCGACGCCGCTGAGGGCTGCCGTGGGCTCGTCCATCACCAGGACTTTGGCGTCCAGCGAAATGGCCTTGGCGATTTCAATGATCTGCTGGTCCGCGATGGACAGGCCTTCGGCGATGCGGGTCGGGTCGATCGGAACGCCGAGCCGCTCGAACAGCTTGCGCGCTTCCCTGACCATGGTCGCTTTGCTGATGAGCCCGAAGCGGCCCTTGGGCTGGCGGCCGATGAAAATGTTCTCCGCGACGCTCAGGTCGGGGAAGAGCGTGGGTTCCTGGTAGATGACCGAGATTCCGGCGTCCTTGCTCTCGGCAACATTGCGGAACTGGACGCTCTGGCCGGCCACCTGGAAGTCGCCGGAATCGGGGTGGTGCAGGCCAGCGAGGATTTTCACCAGCGTGGACTTGCCGGCGCCGTTCTCGCCGACGAGTGCGTGGATTTCGCCAGCCTCGATGTGGATGGTGCCGTCGGCCAGGGCGACCACCGGGCCGAAGGTCTTGGCTGCGTGGGAGAGCGAGAGGACCGGAACCTGCTCCCCCTCAGCGGGGCCGGACCGGGAACTGTGTGTCTGCTGCATAAAATTGACCGCACCTTTGGGGCTTAGTGAACACTGCAATGAATCGTTTCATAACGAGTTGTGATTTGAATCATAAGGTCTTCAAATCAACACGTCAACTGACGTCAGGCATTCGTGACGCTGCTTTTGATTCGTTTCAATGAATGGGTTCAAAGTGGACCCCGGACGGGTATCCTGAAGTGACTATTTTGCGTACGCGCCGCCTGGCCCCAGGGGCTGCGGCGTCCACCTTCAGGAGCACAGGAAATGGTTTCAGCGAGCGTCAAGGACGTCGCGGCACTGGCCGGCGTCTCGGTGGGGACGGTCTCCAATGTGCTGAACCGGCCGCAGAAGGTTTCCGCGGAAGTTACCCTGAGGGTCCAGTCCGCCATCGACAAGCTCGGCTTCGTCCGGAACGACGCCGCGCGCCAGTTGCGCGCGGGCATGAGCCACAGCATCGGCCTGGTGGTCCTGGACGCTGCCAACCCCTTCTTCTCGGATCTGGCCCGGGGCGCGGAGGACCGCGCCGCCGCGGAGAACTTCACCGTCCTCGTCGGCAACAGCAACGAGGACGAGGGCCGGGAATCCGCGTATCTGGACCTCTTTGAGCAGCAGCGCGTGCGGGGCGTGCTGCTGTCCCCGGTAGGAAATGTGATTCCCCGGCTGGAGCAGCTCCGGCGCCGGGGCATCCCTACAGTGCTCGTGGACCGGCAGACAGAGAACACGAGCTTCTCCTCCGTGGCCGTGGACGACCTGGCGGGCGGGGAGATGGCTGCGGCCCACCTGTTGTCGCTGGGCAGGCGGCGGATCGCGTTTATCGGCGGCCCGGCAAGCATCCGGCAGGTAGCGGACCGTTTGGCAGGGGCGCGGAAGGCCATCGACGCAGTTGCGGGCGCAACGCTGGAGGTCATCGCCACGGAATCCCTGACCGTGCTTTCGGGCAGGGCGGCCGGCGAGTCCATCCAGGCCCGGCCCGAAGCCGAACGCCCGGATGCGATCTTTGCAGCCAACGACCTGCTTGCCGTGGGTGCCCTGCAGGGCCTGATGCTCATGGGCGGCGTCAAGGTGCCGCAGGAGATAGCCCTGATCGGCTACGACGACATAGAGTTCGCCGCCGCCGCCGTCGTGCCGCTGTCCTCCATCCGGCAGCCCAGCGCCCTCATCGGCTCCACCGCACTGGAACTGCTGCTCCGGGAGGCGGCATCGGAGGACGGCTTCGCACCCACCCAGGTGGTCTTTCCGCCCGAATTGATAGTGAGGGCATCCACGCAGGGCTGAAAGGAGGCCCCGATGGGCAGCACAGATTATGAGTTCCGGACCGTCTGGCGGGTGGCGGGCACGCCGGAGGAGGTCGCGGCCGTCCTGGGCGACGCCACGGCCATGCCCCGCTGGTGGCCTTCCGTCTATCTCAGCGTCGAGCCCGTGGCCGGCGGCCCGGAGCCCGGGCCCGGAATGCACAGACCCGTACGCCTCTACACGAAGGGCTGGCTGCCCTATACGCTCCGCTGGACCCTCACGGTTACGGAGCCCGTCACGGCCCGCGGCTTCGCCCTCACCGCGGCAGGCGATCTGAACGGCACCGGCCGCTGGACCTTCGAGCCGGACGGGCCGGAAACGGTCATCACCTACGACTGGCGCGTCAGCGCCGCCAAGCCCCTGCTGCGGCGGCTGAGCTGGCTGCTGAAGCCGGCCTTCGCCGCCAACCACCGCTGGGCGATGGCCCGCGGCCAGGAGAGCCTCGCCCTGGAACTGCGCCGGCGCCGCGCGGCAGCGGGGGGCACCTCGGGGCGCACGGCGGCCGGGCCAGCGGCTGTCCCGCCGCCCCCTCCGCCCACCTTTGCCTGGCTGACCCGCCGCGCAGCGCGCACGGACACGTAGACGGCCGCCTACCGTCCGGAGTTCTGCCCGGGCTCTTGCCCTGAACTTCCGGCCCTGGACTTGTGCACAACAGTAAGTCAGTGTCTCATTCACTTGACCATTGAGGCGGGAGGCCATTCCACGGTTAGCTGGGTCACATCCTCGTTTCCCCGTGACCGTTCAGGACTCCTCATGACCTTGCAGAAAAACCGGCCTTCCGGCAGCGCCGCCCATTGGGACGATGTCGAGATCGGCGACGCCGTCCACCTCCACCGTGGCGGCCGCCTTGAGCACGCGGGCCTGGTCGATAACCGCACGCCCGACGGCGACGTCGTATGGGTGCTCTCCGACGGCGGGCACCGTCAGCTGTTCCACGTTGCCGACGGCTTTGAACTGAGCGTGGCAGACCCCGAAGGAGCCGGCCATGCTGGCAACTGACCGGCCAACGGCCCTGACACGGCAGCCGGAAATCCTGTCCGGGTCCGCGGCCGGGACGGACCCCTGGGCCGCTTCCTGCCCCGACGACTGCCACTACTGCTCGGGGCCCGAGACCGACTAGGGCAGCCGCTCGCCGGCTGCGGAAAAGAGCACGCGGCGCAGTTGACCTCGGCCGATGCCGGGAAATCACAATCCGGACATCAATCGGGCTCCGTCGCAGTGGCATCGTTGACTAAGGCAACGGCGGGGATAATGGTTGAGCCATGAGGTCTCAGCGAATGAAGCACGCACTGGTTGTGACAACGGCTGCCGCGGCGGCCCTCCTATTCAGCGGCTGCGGGGGCAGCTCGACGCAGGCCCAGTCGGCCACGTCCCCGCCCAGCCCGTCTGCCACGGAGACCAGCCAGCCGCCCGCGACGTCCGCCGCCGCGCCGGAATCCTCTGCGGCCGCCGCACCGTCCACCGCCAAGGGCGGCCCCCAGCTGTGCAAGGCCGCAAGCCTGACCGGCACCACCGACGCCACGGGCGGCGGCGCGGCCGGCAGCATCTACATGCAGCTGATCCTGACCAACTCCGGCACCGAACCGTGCCTGCTGAAGGGCTTCGCGGGCGTCTCCCTCACAGCAGGGGCCGACGGTGAGCCGATCGGCGCCGCCGCTACCCGCGACGACTCGGGCCCGGTCACCGACGTCACGCTTGCCCCGGGCAAGGCCGGCACAGCCACCCTGCGCTACACCCAGGCCGCCAACTACCCGGACTGCACCAAGACACCGGCGGCAGGATTCCGGGTCTACCCGCCCAACGACACCGCGTCGCTGTTCATTCCGCAGCAACTGGACGCCTGCACCAACACGGAGATCAACCTGCTGACCATCGGTGCCTTCCAGCCCAAGTAACACCCGTCCCCCGCGTCTCTGATCCAGCGCGTCTGCGCTCCCGCCCGTCCCGGGGCACCTGGCCCCCGCGGGACCCGCCGCCCCATGATGTGGCCCGGCCAATAGTGTCGGCGGGGTAGGGCATGATGGAGGAATGAAGGGGCAGGAGCTCGCCGGCGGCACACTCGCGGCCGACGCCATGGACCGGTTCAGCCGGCCGACCCGGGACTGGTTCCTGGGCGCTTTTTCCGCGCCCACACCGGCCCAGAACGGCGCATGGAATGCCATCTCCTCCGGTGCGCACGCCCTCGTCGTCGCACCCACCGGCTCCGGCAAGACGCTCGCCGCGTTCCTCTGGGCGCTGGACCGGTTGCTTGTCTCCGCGCCCGCAGAGCCCGAAGCCCTGCCCGGCCTGGACCCGGCGGTCAAGGGTGGGCGCCGGAAGCCTGCTCGAGGCAAGGCGCCCCAGCGCAAGACCCGCGTGCTGTACATATCCCCGCTCAAGGCTCTCGGCGTCGACGTCGAACGCAACCTCCGCGCGCCGCTGATCGGCATCACGCAGACCGCCAAACGCCTGGACCTGCCGGCCCCGCTCATTAGCGTGGGCGTCCGGTCCGGGGACACGACGGCGTCGGACCGCCGCTCGCTGCTCAGCCACCCGCCCGATATCCTCATCACCACCCCGGAATCGCTCTTCCTGATGCTGACGTCCAAGGCCCGCGAAACCCTCAGCGAAGTGGACACGATCATTGTCGACGAGGTCCACGCCGTCGCCGGCACCAAGCGCGGGGCGCATCTGGCAGTATCGCTGGAACGGCTGGACGCGCTGCTGCCCAAGCCCGCCCAGCGGATCGGGCTGTCGGCCACCGTGGAACCCAAGGAGCTGGTGGCGCAGTTCCTCGCCGGCTCGGCGCCGGTGGAAATTGTCGCCCCTCCGTCACGGAAGAACTGGGACCTGACTGTCTCCGTCCCGGTGGAGGACATGTCCGATCTCCAGGGCGCCGCCGGGGCCTTCGACTCCGGCCCGGCCTCCGGGCTGCAGCCCCAGGCCTCCATCTGGCCGCATGTGGAGGAAAAGATCGTGGACCTGGTGCTCGCCAACCAGTCCACCATCGTGTTTGCGAACTCCCGCCGCCTCGCCGAACGGCTGACCGCCCGGCTCAACGAGATCTACGCCGAACGCCAGCTCCTGGCAGCCGGCGGCGGCTGGACGGACTTTGGCGCCGGCGCCCCGGACTTCGAAGCCGGACCGAATGACGTGCCGAGTCCGGTGCCGTCCGGCGGCGTGGGCATGCCGTCCGGCGGCGCCGCCGCGCAGCCCACCTCCACCGCCACACCGGCCCACATGATGGCCCAGGCCGGGAGCACCGCCGGCGCCGATCCCGTGCTGGCCCGCGCCCACCACGGCTCCGTGTCCAAGGACCAGCGCGCCCTGATCGAAGATGACCTGAAATCCGGGCGGCTGCGCTGCGTCGTGGCCACGTCCTCACTCGAGCTCGGCATCGACATGGGTGCCGTGGACCTGGTGGTGCAGGTGGAGTCGCCGCCCTCCGTGGCCAGCGGCCTGCAGCGGGTGGGCCGCGCCGGCCACCAGGTCGGCGAAGTCTCCCAGGGCGTCCTGTTCCCGAAGCACCGGGCGGACCTGGTCCACACGGCCATCACCGTGGAGCGGATGCTCGCGGGCAAGATCGAGCGGCTGAGCGTACCGGCCAACCCGCTGGACATCCTGGCCCAGCAGACGGTCGCCGCCACGGCCCTCGGTGCCATCGACGTGGAGGACTGGTTCAACACGGTCCGACGGTCGGCGCCGTTCGCCTCGCTCCCCCGCTCCGCGTTCGAAGCCACCCTGGACCTTCTTGCCGGGCGCTACCCCTCGGACGAATTCGCCGAACTGCGCCCCCGGGTCATCTGGGACCGGAACGCCGGGACCATCGAGGGCAGGCCCGGCGCGCAGCGGCTCGCCGTCACTTCCGGCGGCACCATCCCGGACCGCGGGCTGTTCGGCGTCTACATCATTGGCACCGAAGTCGAGGGCACCGGCGGTAGCGGTTCCTCCGGCGGCGCCAGTGCGGACGGCAGGGCAGCCAGCCCGGCCGCCGCCGCGGCCAAGGGCGGGCGCCGGGTGGGCGAACTCGATGAGGAAATGGTCTATGAATCCCGGGTTGGCGACATCTTCGCGCTCGGCGCCACCAGCTGGAAGATCGAGGACATCACGCACGACCGTGTCCTGGTCTCGCCGGCGTTCGGCCAGCCCGGCAAGCTGCCCTTCTGGAAGGGCGACTCCCTGGGCCGGCCGGTGGACTTGGGCCGCGCCCTCGGCGCGTTTATGCGCGAACTGGCGGCGTCCGACGTCGGGCCGGCCACCGAGCGGTGCAAGGCCAGCGGACTGGACGATTACGCCGCGAACAACCTGATCCAGTACCTCGCCGAACAACGGCTCGCCACCGAGGTGGTCCCCAGCGACACGACCCTCGTGGTGGAACGCTTCCGCGACGAGCTCGGCGACTGGCGCGTGGTGCTGCACAGCCCCTTCGGCATGCCCGTGCACGCACCGTGGGCCCTGGCCGTGGGCCAGCGCCTGCAGCAGCGCTACGGGATGGACGGCTCGGCCATGGCCGCCGACGACGGCATCGTGCTGCGCGTGCCCATGATGGAGGATGAGCCGCCGGGCGCCGAGTTGTTCCTGTTCGACCCGGAGGAAATCGAGCAGATCGTGACGGCGGAGGTCGGCGGGAGCGCCCTGTTCGCCTCCCGGTTCCGCGAGTGCGCGGCACGCGCGCTGCTCCTGCCCCGGCAGAATCCCGGCAAGCGGCAACCCTTGTGGCAGCAGCGGCAGCGTTCGGCGCAGCTGCTGGATGTTGCCCGGAAGTACCCGACGTTCCCGATTGTCCTCGAGACGGTCCGCGAGTGCCTTCAGGATGTCTACGACCTTCCGGCGCTGAAGGACATCGCCGCGTCCGTCGAGCGCCGCGAGCTCAGGATCGTCCAGACCACCACCCAGCAGCCCTCACCATTCGCGAAGTCCTTGCTCTTTGGCTACGTGGCCCAGTTCCTCTACGAAGGCGACTCCCCGCTGGCGGAGCGCCGGGCCGCCGCCCTGGCCCTCGATTCCACCCTGCTCAACGAGCTCATGGGCCGCGTGGAGCTGCGCGAACTGCTGGATGCGAAGGTCATCGAGGCCACCGAACGCGAACTGCAGCGGCTGGCCCGCGACCGCCAGGTGCGCGGGCTGGAGGGCGTCGCGGACCTCCTGCGCCTCCTCGGTCCGCTCTCGCCGGACGAGGTCGCCGCCCGACTGGAGCCGGTGGCGGGCCCAGCCCAGGGAAGCGAGGCTGCCGGGACCGCCGGGACTGACCAGACCGGCCAGGGGGGCCTGCCTGTCGAAACCCCGGCAACCGAGGCCGACGCCGCCGCCCACCTCACCGCACTGCAGCGGGCCAACCGGGCGATCAAGGTCAACATCGGCGGCATCGAACGCTTCGCGGCCGTCGAGGATGCCGCCCGGCTCCGGGATGCCCTCGGCGTGCCGCTGCCCATGGGTGTGCCGCTGGCCTTCATCGAACCGGTCGCGGACCCCCTCGGCGACCTCGTCTCGCGCTACGCCCGCACGCACGGGCCCTTCACCGCCGCCGAGGCCGCGGCGCGGCTGGGACTGGGCGTCGCCGTCGTCGGCACGGCACTGAAGCGGCTGGCCGCGGACGGGCGCGTGGTGGAAGGAGAGTTCCGCCCGCACGCTGCGCCACCGGCGGGCACGTCAGCCAGCGCGGCAGCCGGCGGTGCAGAATCCGGGGTGGAGGGATCCGGCGAGGAGGCGTTCCAGCCCGCCGTTTTGCCCGCCGTTTTGCCTCCCCTTTTGCCTCTGGCCAGCGTGAGCGAATGGTGCGACGCCGAGGTCCTCCGCAGGCTGCGCCGCCGTTCCCTCGCCGCGCTCCGCGCCGAAGTCGAGCCGGTGGACGCCGCCGCCTACGGCCGATTCCTTCCCGCCTGGCAGAACGTGCGGACCCCGGGCGGCCGCGGGCAGTCCGCGCTCCGCGGCCTGGACGGCATTATCACGGCCATCGACCAGCTCTCCGGCGTGCCCATTCCGGCCTCGGCATGGGAGCCGCTTGTCCTGGCCAGCCGCGTCTCCAACTACCAGCCTGCCATGCTGGACGAGCTCATGGCCGCGGGCGAGGTCCTTTGGTCCGGTGCCGGCTCGCTGCCGGGCAACGACGGCTGGGTGAGCCTGCACCTCGCCGATTCGGCCGAACTGACGCTGAACCCGTCCATTGACTTCGAACCCGGCGACGCGCAGCGACGGCTCCTCGAGCACCTGCAGAACAACGGCGGCGGCTACTTCTTCCGGCAGCTGACCGAGGTTGCCGGCGGCATGGATTCGGTGCTCAGCGACCAGGACGTGGTGGCCGCACTCTGGGATCTCGCCTGGGCGGGCCGGATTACCGGCGACACGTTCGCTCCCGTCAGGGCCCTGATCGCCGGCGGCCACACCGCGCACCGGCAGGTGGGGCGCGCCCCGCGGGCCCGCGCGCCGCGGCTCAGCCGGCT
This sequence comes from Arthrobacter sp. 01L42, assembly GCF_056400005.1. NCBI lineage: Bacteria > Bacillati > Actinomycetota > Actinomycetes > Micrococcales > Micrococcaceae > Arthrobacter > Arthrobacter sp. 01L42. The sequence continues at coordinate 126,401 of NZ_JBFTSL010000013.1, forward strand.
CGGACGGGCGCACGGCACCGGCCTGCTCGGATCACCGGGACTCACCGGCGGCCGGTACGGATCCGTGACCGGCACCGCGCCCGCTCCCCCGCTCGCCGCGGGACGCTGGTCCGCGCTGCCCTCCCCGGAGCTCGATCCCACCATCCATGCCCGGGCCACCGCGGAGCTGCTGCTGGACCGCTATGGCGTAGTCACCCGCGGCTCGGTCATGGCAGAAAACATCCTCGGCGGCTTCGGCCTCATGTACAAGGTGCTGGCCCGGCTCGAGGAAGCCGGACGCTGCCGCCGCGGCTACTTCATCGAACACCTCGGTGCGGCGCAGTTCGCCGTCCCGGCCACGGTGGACCGGCTGCGGTCCTACGTCGAGGACGCCGAGTTGCACAAGGCCGAGCCGGTGGCCCTGGCCCTCGCCGCGACCGACCCCGCCAACCCGTACGGCGCCGCACTGCCGTGGCCTGCCCTCAACGTCGACGCCGGCACCGGCCACCGCCCGGGCCGGAAGGCCGGCGCCCTCGTGGTCCTGGTCGACGGCGCCCTGGCGCTTTATGTCGAGCGCGGCGGCAAGACCCTGCTCGCGTTCATCGACGACCCCGACGTCCTGGCCGCGGCCGGCACGGCCCTGGTGGGTGTGGTGACCCGCGGCGCGGTGGACAAGCTGATCATGGAAAAGGTCAACGGCCACGGCATCCTGGACACCCCGGTGGCGGCTGCCCTCGCCCAGGCCGGGGCCTATTCCACGCCCAAGGGACTGAGGATCCGTGCCTGAGGGCGATTCGGTCTTCCGCGCCGCCGCACAGCTGCACGCTGCCCTGGCCGGGAAGGAACTGGTCTCCTCCGACTTCCGGGTCCCGCGCTTCGCCACCCTGAAACTCGGCGGCTGGACCGTGGCCGAGGTGGTGCCCCGCGGCAAGCACCTGCTGATGCGCGTCCAGGGCCCGACGCCCAGAGACCGGCTCACCATCCATTCGCACCTGAAGATGGAGGGCAGCTGGCAGGTCTACCCGCCCGGGGGCCGCTGGCGGAAGCCCGGCTTCACGGCCCGCTGCGTGCTGCGGACCGCCACGGCCGACGCCGTCGGGTTCTCCCTAGGCATCCTTGAGGTGGTCCGGACCGATCAGGAGGACACCATCGTGGGGCACCTCGGCCCGGACCTGCTGGGCCCGGACTGGGACGCGGCCGAGGCCGAACACCGGCTGCTCGCGGCTCCGGACGTTCCTATCGGCGTCGCCCTGCTGGACCAGAGCAAGCTGGCGGGGATCGGAAACATCTACCGGTGCGAGGCCTGCTTCCTCGCGGGCGTCCATCCGGCGTCGCCCGTCTCGGCAGTGCCGGATCTGGCCGCCATCATTACCGACGCCCAGGTCCTGCTCTCCGCCAACCTCGGGCCGGGCCGGCGGACCACCGTGCTGAACGCGCGGGGCGTGCCGGTGGGCCGCACCGCCGGGCGTCCCGGTTACTGGGTTTACCGGCGCGAGCACCAGCCGTGCCTCAAATGCGGCACTCCGATCCGCCGCGGCGTCCTGGGCAAGGAGAACGGCGCCGGCACTTTGACCGAGGAACGGGACATCTACTACTGCCCCACCTGCCAGCCCCTGCCGGGCCCCGGGACAGAAGGCGCCGGCTGACGGCGCCCGCGGGAATTAACCCGCGGAAATCAATCGGCCGGCCCGCTGCCCGCCGCCACAGGGACTGCCGCCACTGGAACTGCCGTCCCGGCAGCGGCGGCTTCCGTTTCAGTTCCGGACGCTTCAGTTCCTGCCGCAGGGACCGGAGGCGCTTCCGGAACGGTGAACCGCGGCAGCAGCAACTGCACCAGGGGGCCAATGGCCAGCGCGTACAGCACCGTGCCCACACCGACCGAGCCGCCCAGCAGCCAGCCCGCGCCAAGGACCACCACTTCAATGCCGGTGCGGCACACCCGGACCGGCCAGCCCGTCCGCCGGGCGAGGCCCGTCATGAGCCCGTCCCGTGCGCCCGGGCCCAGGCGGGCGCCGATGTAGCAGGCGGAGGCGACGCCGTTGAGCAGCACGGCCCCGACGAGCAGGCAGATCTGGCCGCCCAGATGCGAAAACTGTGGAATCAGGGCCAGCCCGATGTCCGCGAAGACCCCCACCAGCACCGCGTTGCACAAGGTTCCGACGCCGGGCCATTGCCGGAGCGGGATCCACAGCAGCAGCACCAGGAAGCTGACAACAACCACCACCGTGCCGAGGCTGAGCCCGGTCCTGGCCGCCAGCCCCTGGTGGAGCACGTCCCACGGCGCCGTGCCGAGGCTGGCGCGGATGACCATGGCGAGGGAAATGCCGTAAAGAGCGAGGCCGATCAGGAGCTGGAGGAGTCTGCGGGTCAACATGGTCTCCATCCTCCACGAAAACTGGCCTTGCAATCCATAGCCAGTTTGAAATACTGGCCCTATGTCCGTCTCTTTGACTCCGGGGTCGCTGGCCCGCCTGCTGGGCGAGTGGAACGTGGGTGCCGCCCCCGCTTACCGCGAGCTGGCCGACGTCGTCCGCCTGCTCATCCTCGACGGCCGCGTCGCCCTGGACGTCGCCCTGCCGAGCGAGCGCTCGCTGGCAGCGGCCCTTGGCATCAGCCGCACCACGGTGACGGCGGCCTACGCCCTGCTGCGAGAGCAGGGTTTCCTCAGCAGCGGCCAGGGCAGTCGGAGCCGGAGCTGCATCCCAAGCCAGGGGCCCTTGCATGCCGGCGGCCACGACGGAGCCCTGCGGCTAAGTGGCGCGCCCGGCCTGGCGGTGCCGGACGGGATCCTGGACCTGGCTTACGCCTCCCTGCCCGCGAGCGGCGAAGTGGTGCACCGGGCGTTTGCCGCGGCCCTGACCGAATTGCCGGCCCTGTTGCCCGGCTTCGGCTACGACGCCCTGGGCGTGGGCCCGCTCCGGGAAGCCATTGCGGCCCGGTATACCGCCGCCGGGGTCCCGACAACGGCCGCGCAGGTCCTGGTCACCTCCGGCGCCCAGCACGCGCTGAACATTGTGCTCCGCACATTGGCCGGGCGGTCCGGGACCAAGGTGCTGGTGGAGCATCCGAGCTACCCGAACGCCCTCGACGCGATCCGGGCTGCGGGCTGCCGACCGGTCCCGGTGGCCATGCCTGCCGCAGCCCCCGGCGGCACAGGCCATAACGGCGCAGTCCACGGCGGCCGCGTCCACAGCGCAGGCGGTAACGGCCTTGCCCACAACGGCCTTGCCCCGAACGTCGCAGTCGGCTGGGACCTCGAGGCCATGGAAACGGCGCTGCTCCAGCAGCGGCCCGCGATGGCGTATGTGGTGCCGGACTTCCACAACCCCACCGGCCGGCTGATGCCCGATTCCCAGCGGCGCCGGCTCGTGAAGGCGGCCGCGGCGTCGGGCACTGTGCTGGTGGTGGACGAGACGCTGCGGGAGTTGAACCTCGACGGCGCCGCCTCGACCCCCATGGCCGCTTTCAGCCCGGCGGTGGTCTCCCTCGGTTCCCTCAGCAAGTCGCACTGGGCAGGGCTGCGCACCGGCTGGATCCGCGCCAGCGAGCCCCTCATCCAGCGTTTCGCCGCTGCCCGCACCACCTTGGACCTGGGCGGGCCGGTGGTGGAGCAGCTCGCCGGGGCGCATCTGGTCAATGCCATGACGGAGCCGCTCCCCGACAGGCTGGCCGCGCTGCGCGAGAACCGGCACAAACTGGTGGAACTGATTCGGGAGCACCTGCCCGACTGGGAGCCCGAATGGCCCGTCGGCGGCCTGTCCGTCTGGTGCCGACTCCCGGCGCCGATCAGCACGGCACTGGCGGTGCTGGCCCCCGACGTCGGGATCCGGCTCGCCGCCGGACCCCGGTTCGGCGTCGGCGGCGCGTTTGAGCAGTACTTGCGGTTGCCGTTCACCCTGCCACCCGAGCAGCTGGAGACGGCCGTGCTGGCATTGCGTTCGGCGCAGGACCGGCTGGAGGCCTCCCCGCAGCTGCGGCGCAACCTGTCGTCCCCGCCGGCCGCGGCCATCGCCTGAGACCGGGCGCCCTCGGGCCCGCCCTGCGGCGCCCTTTCTTTCCCGCGTCTCGAGGTCGCCGGAAACGTCCGAAGTCGCCGGTCGATTCCGGCGACTTCGGCCCGTTCCGGCGATCTCGAACGTTCAGGGCATCGCCAGGCAGGATGCGCGTCGCGGGATCAGGCGTAGACCTTCGCCAGGAACCCGGTCCAGGCTTGGGCCGTCGCCCCGGCGTCCCCGCTGCCGCTGAAGTCGTGCACGGTCATGCCCACCGGCGCGCCGAAGGCGTTGCGCCCGAAGAAGCGGTACATCGCGTCCGAGGTCCGCAGGCCGAGGAAGTTCTCGTTAGCGAAGTCCACTTCGCCGGCCAGCGGCCCGACGCCGTCGAGCTCCAGTTCCACCGTCTCCCCCGGAGCGGCAGTGTCGACGCCCAGGGCCCGCTTGAGCCGGTCGAAGCCGTCCGGGGTCTGCGAAGCCGCGGGTGCCTGGATGTCCGCGAAGACCACGGGCTTGCCGTCGAAGTACTTCAGGTACTGGCCCAGGGTGTGCAGATAGAACGCCGTGTGCTTGCTGGCGCCGTCGTACTGCTCATCCCAGTTGTCCGCAAAGATGCCGCTGTGCACATAGTGCAGCCGTGCCAGGCCACCGTCGAGCGCTTCCAGGACGTGCTCCAGCTGGTTGAACCAGCCATCCGGACCGTCCATCCGGGACACCAGACGGGTGGGGTATTCGTCCACGGTCCGGACCGCCGGCCATTGGTCCGTGGGGAACATCCAGGCCGGGGTGTCCTTGGTGACGGCCTCCCACACCCGTTCCGGGGTACCGGACAGTTCGGTGTCGTAGACGATTTCGAATTTCCGTTGGTCAGTCATTGTCCTGCTCCTTGGCTTGTGGGGTTGCTGTTTGTGGGTCTGGGTGCGCTGCCTTCGGCTGCGGCGCCTTGAGCGCCGGGTGCAGCGCGACGACCAGCCGGTGCTTGCGTCCCTCCGGCCGGCGACCTGCCTGGGACCCTGCCTGCGGATCTGCCGGGGAACCTGAGGGGAGGTCACCGCCGTCGTGGTATTTGTCCACGAGCCTGGTCACGGCGACGCCGAGCTCCTCGGCGAAGGCCGCCCGGTCCGCCGCCGAACGGAAGGTAATCTCGCCGTCGATGGCAAAGGTGGCGAGTTTCTGCCGGGCCGCGGACGCCCCGGCGATCAGCTGCCCCATCTCCTGGACCATGCGGGCAGCGAGTGCCAGCAGCCAGAAGGCGGAAAAGCGGTCCGAGAACCGGTGCGGGTCCGGCGCCACCGAGGCCAGCGCCGCCGGCGAAATCAGGTACGACGCCGCCGTCGCCCGCAGGATGCGTTCGGTCACGTTGCCGCGCCGTCGCTCCTCGACGAGCTCGACGAGCCCATGCCGCTCAAGCGCTTTGAGGTGGTAGTTCACCTTCTGCCGCGGCAGGCCCACCCTCGCGGCGAGCTGCGTCGCAGATCCGGGCTCGGCCAGTTCGCGCAGGATCCGCGTCCGGATCGGGTCCAGCGAGGCCTCGGCCGCGGCCGGATCCTCAATCACTCCGATGTCCAACATGCTTCCAGTCTGCCCGCCGACAATTTTAATTGTCAAGAACTTTTTTCTCGTCGGCGCTCGTGTGCGGGCGGCGACGCATGGCGAGGTCGCCGGAAGCCTACGAGGTCGCCGGATGTTTCCGGCGACCTGACACGGGTCCGGCGAACTCGAGCAAGGGCCCGCGGCGGGAGAGGACGGCGGGCGGTGACTGCGGGAAGGCGAGGGACCCGGACGGCGGGGGTGTGACGGGCGCAGGGCGGGGATGGCATCGCGAATTCGCCGGAAGCGTCCGAGGTCGCCGTATGTTTCCGGCGACCTGGCACGGGTCCGGCGAACTCGCGCACGGGCCCGCGGCGGGAGAGGACGGCGGGCGGTGACAGCGCCTAGGCGAGGGACCCGGACGGCGGGGGTGTGACGGGCGCAGGGCGGGGATGGCATCGCGAATTCGCCGGAAGCGTCCGAGGTCGCCGTATGTTTCCGGCGACCTGGCACGGGTCCGGCGAACTGGAGCTCGGGCCCGCGGCGGGAGAGGACGGCGGGCGGGAGGGGACGGCGGGTAGGCGAGGGAGGCGGGCGGCGGCAGCGCGCGGGGCGTGACGGGCAAAGGTCGGCGGCGCATGGCGAGTTCGCCGGAAGCGTCCCAGGTCGCCGTACGTTTCCGGCGACCTAGCTGTACTGGGCCATCAGGTTGGTGACACCCGGGTAATGGGTGTGGTTCCGATGCCGGTGTGGATGCGTTCAGTGTTGTAGTGCTGGAGCCAGGGCGCAAGTGCGGCTTGGCGGTGGTTGCTGCTGGTGAAGATCTGCCGGTAGGCCCATT